>CAIMFA010000906.1 GCA_903840185.1 uncultured Lentisphaeria bacterium
CCTGGGAGCGCCGGTCGTCTGACCGGCCTTATAGGAACAAAGCCGAATATCCAATATTCCTTGTTTTTCACAAAAAAAAACAGCGCCGGGAATAAACCCGGCGCTGCAGTGTCTTGCGAGGCGGGGCAGGGGATTAACCCTGCCGCGCAACACGTTTGGTATCAGGGATGAATTACATCATGCCGCCCATACCGCCCATGCCGCCCATTCCACCCATGCCGCCCATTCCACCGCCCATTCCGCCTGCGGGAGCTGCATCCTTTTCCTTGATGTCTGTGATCAGACATTCAGTGGTCAGGAGAAGTCCGGAGATGGAAGCTGCGTTCTGGAGAGCAGAACGAGTTACTTTGGTCGGATCGATGATGCCGCACTTCAGCATGTCAACATACTGTCCGGTGGCAACGTCGAAACCTTCGTTGTTCTTCATTTCGCCGACCGTCTTGACGACGATGCTGCCTTCGTAGCCGCCGTTGGCGGCGAGCTGACGGAGGGGCTCTTCGATGGCGCGTTCGACGATATTCTTGCCGATGGCTTCATCGCCGATGAGCTTCATATCTTTGAGGGCTTTGCCGGCACGGATGAGGGCGACGCCGCCTCCGGGGACAATACCTTCTTCGACAGCCGCGCGGGTTGCATGCAGAGCATCTTCGACGCGGGCTTTCTTTTCTTTCATTTCAGTTTCTGTCGCTGCGCCGACGTTGATGACGGCTACGCCGCCTGCGAGCTTGGCCAGACGTTCCTGGAGTTTTTCGCGGTCGTAATCGGAAGTGGTTTCTTCAATTTCCTTGCGGATCTGATTGACACGGCCGATGATCGCGCTCTGGGTGCCGCCGCCTTCGACAATGGTGGTGTTTTCCTTGTCAATGGTGACGCGTTTGGCTTTGCCGAGCTGAGCAGTGGTGACGCTTTCCAGCTTGATGCCGAGATCTTCAGTGATGCAGGTGCCGCCGGTCAGGATAGCTATATCCTGCAGCATGGCTTTGCGGCGGTCGCCGAATCCGGGGGCCTTGACGGCACAGACGTTCAGAGTGCCGCGCATCTTGTTGATGACCAAAGTTGCGAGGGCTTCGCCTTCAACATCTTCAGCGATGATGAGCAGCGGTTTGCCTTCTTTGGCAACCATCTGGAGCAGCGGTAGCATATCATTGAGATTGCTGATCTTCTTTTCATAGATGAGCATATAGCAATCTTCGAGCAGGGCTTCCATATCTTCGGTGTTGGTCACGAAGTAGGGGGACAGATAGCCTTTGTCGAACTGCATGCCTTCGACAACGTCGAGGGTAGTTTCGATGGTTTTGGCTTCTTCAACCGTGATTGTGCCGTCTTTGCCGACTTTGTCCATGGCTTCAGCGATGATTTCGCCGATGGTGGTGTCGCCGTTGGCGGAGATGGTGGCAACCTGGGCAACCTGTTCGCGGTCGCCGACTGATTTGCTCAGCTTGATAAGTTTTTCGACGATAACTTCAACAGCCTTGTCGATACCGCGTTTCAGTTCCATCGGGTTCGCACCGGCGGTGACGTTCTTCAGGCCTTCGCGATAGATGGCTTCGGCAAGCACGGTAGCGGTAGTGGTACCGTCACCGGCGATGTCGGAGGTCTTGCTGGCAACTTCCTTGACCATCTGGGCACCCATGTTGGCATAGGGGCATTCCAGTTCGATTTCCTTGGCGACGGTGACGCCGTCCTTGGTTACGGTCGGGGAACCAAATTTTTTATCGATAACGACATTGCGGCCCTTGGGTCCGAGAGTGGCCTTGACCGCTCTGCTGAGCTGCTGCACGCCGGACAAAATCTGGCGGCGGGCTTCTTCGCCGAATAACAGTTGCTTAGGCATAATTTAAATCTCCTGTTTGATTATTGAATTGCTGGTTAAAGAATTAGCCGATAATCGCGAGGATATCATCCGCGCTGACGATCTTGTATTCTTTGTCATTGTACTTGACTTCGGTACCGCCGTACTTGCTGGTAAGAACGAGATCGCCGACTTTTACGTCCAGTGCGATTTTCTTGCCTTTGTCATCGGTCTTGCCGGTGCCGACTGCGACAACCACATATTCCTGCGGTTTTTCTTTCGCGCTGTCCGGAATTACGATTCCACCCTTGATCTGCTCTGCCGCGCCTTCTTCGATTTCGAGGAGGACACGATCACCTAACGGTCTGATTTTGACTTTTGCCATTTTGGGATCTCCCTTGTTTTGGTTAAAGGTTTTATTGATATAATAATGACAGCCGGGATACGTAATATATTCCGGCTGTTTTAATTAATACTTATTTGCCGTCATCCACGACTTCAGCGTCAACGATGTTATCGTCGCCGGGCTTGCCGGATGACTGCTGCTGCTGTCCGCCAGACTGCTCCTGTCCGCCTGCCTGCTGACCACCCTGCTGCTGGTTCTGCTGAGTATGGGAGTAGATTTCCTGCCCGAACTTCATCAGATGCTGCTCAATGTCGGTCATAGTGGCTTTCATGCCTTCGGTATCGTCGGACTCAATCTGTTTCTTGAGTTTTTCGATGCCGTCAATGACCGGCTGTTTGATTTCCGGAGTCAGTTTATCGCCATATTCCTTAAGCTGCTTTTCGGTCTGATAGACCATGGAATCGGCGCGGTTTTTGATTTCGATCTTTTCTTTGATCGCTTTATCTTCGCCGGCATGGGCTTTGGCTTCATTGACCATCTTTTCGATTTCCTGTTCATTCAAACCGGAACTCGCGGTAATGGTGATCTTCTGCTCCTTGCCGGTGCCGAGATCCTTGGCGGTCACGTGCAGGATGCCGTTGGCGTCAATGTCGAAAATAACTTCGATCTGCGGAACGCCGCGCGGCGCTGACGGAATGCCGTCCAGACGGAAACGGCCGATGCTCTTGTTGTCGCGGGCCATTTCGCGTTCTCCCTGAAGAACGTGAATATCCACCGACGGCTGATTGTCGGCCGCGGTGCTGAAAATTTCACTCTTCCGGGTCGGAATCGTGGTATTGCGTTCGATCAGGCGGGTGGATACGCCGCCGAGGGTTTCGATCCCGAGAGAAAGCGGAGTAACGTCCAGCAGAACAACGTCGGAAACGGTTCCGCCGAGTACGCCGCCCTGGATTGCCGCGCCGACTGCGACCACTTCATCCGGATTAACGCCCTTATGCGGTTCACGGTTGAAAATAGTTTTAGCATTATCGGAAATTTTCGGCATTCTGGTCATACCGCCGACCAGGATAACTTCATTGATCTGCGACAAGCTGACTCCGGCATCTTTTATGCAGGAGTTGCACGGGCCAACGGCGCGTTCAATCAAGCTGTCAGTCAGTTTTTCCAGTTCGGAACGGGTCATTGTCCGGTTCATGTGCAGCGGACCGTTCTGGTTCATGGTGATGAACGGCAGATTGATGTCGGTGGACATGCTGGATGAAAGTTCACATTTGGCCTTTTCAGCGGCTTCTTTCAGACGCTGTAAGGACTGCGGATCTTTACGCAGGTCAACGCCGTTTTCTTTCTGGAATTCATCCGCCAGCGAGTTCATTACAATCTGGTCGAGGTCATCCCCGCCGAGATGGGTGTCGCCGTTGGTGGCTTTCACTTCAAACACGCCTTCCCCGATATCGAGGATGGAGATATCAAAAGTACCGCCGCCAAAGTCATATACGGCAACCGTTTCTTCGGCTTTCTTATCCAGACCGTAAGCCAGGGAGGCTGCGGTCGGTTCGTTGATGATACGGAGAACGTCAAGACCGGCGATTTTACCGGCATCCTTGGTGGCCTGACGCTGACTGTCGTTGAAATAAGCCGGAACGGTGATTACCGCCTGTTTGATTTCTTCGCCCAGATAGGCTTCCGCGTCGGTTTTCAGTTTCTGAAGGATCATTGCTGACACTTCCGGCGGAGAGTATGTGCGGTCGCCAATCTTGACGTGCGCGTCGCCGTTCTTGGCTTCCACAACTTCGTATGGAACCAGATCTCTTTCGCGACCCACTTCAGAAAATTTACGTCCCATAAAACGCTTGATTGAAAAAACTGTGTTTTTGGGGTTGGTGATAGCCTGACGTTTAGCGGTCTGGCCAACAAGCCTTTCACCGCTTTTGGTGAAAGCTACGATTGACGGAGTAGTCCTGTTACCCTCGGCATTGGGGATAACATTTGCTTCTCCGTGTTCCATAACAGCCATACAGCTGTTGGTGGTACCTAAGTCAATACCTAAGATTTTAGCCATGATCAATGTCTCCTTTTAGAGTTATTCTTTTAAAAATCTTAATTAGTGATTTAGCAATCGGTATGCCAATATAATGACAAATATTGCTTAATTTATTTATAATAAGCTATTTACATATATATACACAGTAATTATATGGCAGGATTGCGGAATCGATGGAAGATAGTTTTGCAATATTGCGACAAATTGACACACTGCCGCTGTCTCAACGGCACACTTACTTGCGACAGCGGTAAACAAATGCAGGCGGCAGGTTGCTCCAGATTACGCGGGAAGTTTCCACGGAGGAAAAGCTTTCCGACAGGAATTTGCGGAAACGTCTGGCCGCCGGAATAAACACCCCTTGAATATAGGCGAACGTGGTAAAGTATCCGCCATCGTTCAAATTCTCCAGAATCGGGTGCATGATCTCCCGTTGCAGGCTGTGCGGGAATGACGCCCAAGGCAGGCCGGAGATAATGGTATCAACTTTCTCCAGGTTGTGTTTCTTAATGATTTTTCCCATATTTGAAGCGCTGTCATTGAAAATCTTGACATGTGGAAAACGATGTTTGAATTCTTCGTAAATTGCCGGATCAAGCTCAATCGCAAAAAATTCAGAACCCGGCCGTATAGCCTCCAGGATGGCGCCGGTTATCGCCCCGGTTCCCGGTCCCAGTTCGACGACGCTTCGGGACCATGTAATATTTATATCAGCAACCATTTCTCTGCACAATGCAGGAGAACTTGAACAAAGCGCCCCGATGGTGGCCGGGTTCTTTATAAATTGTTTGAAAATCAAATTCTTTTTCACGCTGAATCTCCGTTCACATATTCTCAAAAGTTAGAAAACATAATTCCGTGTTCATAAGCTTCAAATCTGGCCGGGGGGATTCCCTCCCTGAAATCTCCGCGCATGATGAAAATCAATTTGCCCGGCGGAGTTTTCCTGATAATCGCATCCAGTTGCGGTTCACTGATAAGCCTGACTTTGGTATCGGGATACTTTAGTCCGTATTCAAGCTCTCCGCTATGAGAATAAAACAATAATCCGGATTTCCTGAATTCCCAGGCGGCGGCATGCATTACATTCGGATGCACCACGAGAATTGAATCCGGCTTGACCCGGTCGCGGAATTTTGACAAATACAGTCCCTGGGCCTTGCCTTCAAGTATACCGTAAGGAATAATGTAATTGGAAAGAAAGATCATCAGCACCGGGCTGAACATGAAAAATGCCAGTTTCAGACGGTATTTCGGGCTATGCCAGGCGGCATAAACGCCTATTCCCCAGATTAACACCGCCACTACAGCCAATGCCCATTTCCATAATTCGGCGGGAGAATACAATTCAGGGAATAATTTACAGTTGGCCAGCATCTGATACAGAGTAAATCCGGCTGCACCGGCAAGCAGTATCCAGGTCATAAAACCGCAGATGCCGTTGAACATTTTAGAACATCCTGTACGAAAATAAGCGATCATGGCGATTGCCATGATTATCGCCAGCGGCGCGAAGCAGGGCAGAATGTAAGTGGCCAATTTGCCGCTGGAGGCGGAGAAGAAGAGGAAAGGGAACACCAGCCAGCAGACTGCATAACGCAGCAGCGGAGCGGACGACACCTGCTTCAAGTTCTTGCGCAGGCTGATAAACGCGCACGGGAACAATAATGCCCAGGGTAAAGCTCCTCCGAGCAGAATTGGAATATATAACCAGAATGGCTCCGGATGCTGGGTTTCGCTTTTACCTAAAAGACGCTGCACATGCTCCACCCAGAAGAAATAGTGCCAGAAATCGCTTTCCCTGAAGTTAATCATCAGAGCCCAGGGCAGGGCGACCAGCAGAGCGGTGAGTATGGGAATCCACGGCAGAATAAACAGTTCCTTCCAGCGTTTTTCCCAGAACATATAAGGCACAATTGCCACGAATGGAACCGCAAAGGCCAGAAACCCCTTGGTCAGGAAGGCCAGCCCGCAGAAAATTCCGAACATTGCAAGCGCAAGCACTTTGAAACGTGTCCATTTTCCTTCGGAAGCCGCAAAAAAGAAACATACCATTGCTCCGTTAAGGAACATCGTGGTAGGACTGTCAAGCACGGCGAAAGTTCCGACGAAATATACCAGTACGGAGGTCAGGAAAATCCCGGCGGACAACCAGGCGGTTTCTTCGTCTTTCGAAAAACGGCGTACCAGCATCCAGAGCATCAGCGCGGAAATCCCCGCCGAAATTGCGGAGGAGAGGCGGATGGCAAAGGAATTTTCGCCGAATAAAACGATCGATATCGCGTTAAGCCAGTAACCCATTACCGGTTTCTCGAAATATCTGACATTGGCCAGTCTGGGGGTGATCCAGTCGCCGCTTTCAATCATTTCACGGGGAATTTCCGCATAACGGTATTCGTCCGGAGTGATCATCGGCCTGCCGCCAAGCGGTATTATATATATTGCAAAATAGAGTATGATAAGGGCGATAATGTATTTTTTCATCCGTTATTTGTACTCCTGAAAAAGAATTTTCTTGTCAATCACGCTGTCAGATGATGCCGGCATCTCCTTGATCAGTCTTGGTGATTCCAGGATAATGAAGATTTTCCGGCGCGGCGCGGCCTGTACTTTCGCTTCAAAATCTTCTTTGGTCAACAGCCGTTGAACAGAATCCGGTTTATTGATGCCGTATTCCAGTTCGCCAGCCTTGCTGTAAATGTAGACATCGTCCCGTTTGTAATACCAGCAGATCGAGGTCAAAAGATTTTTATAAGAAACCAGCATAGTGTCCGGAGTTATCCGGTCGGCATATTTCATCAGGATGCGTTCCGGTGCTTTCACGTCCAGCACCAGATTGGGAACCGCCGCGTTCCATGCAAAGAAACAGCCCAGCGGGCCGAGTGCAAAAAAGGCGATTTTCTTTTTCAGGTCTCTGGCGCTGATCGCCATCCACAGCAGGCTGCACCATAATGCGACTGCCGCGATCACCAATGTAAATTTGAATAATTCGTCTTTCCCATATAAACCTTCAAAGTTTTTAATCTTAATCCCGGTTGAAAAAACAATCTGAGCGGTGATCAGAACGATGGCGGCGACCGCCAGAACTGACAGCAGAATCTTTAAAGTTAGGTCAATTTTCCCAGGTTTGTTGCGCGCCATAAAGTTATCCAGACCGTAGGCAATCAGAATAGCTATCGGCGGGAAACACGGCAGCACATAAGTAGCCAGTTTGCCGCTGGAAGCGGAGAAGAACAGAAAGGGGAATACCAGCCAGCAGGCGGCATAACGCATCAGCGGCTGCTTAAAGGCTTCAACGCAACGTTCTTTGTAGCCGGAAATAATGGACTGGAGCAGAAACAGCCAGGGAATTGATCCGGCGATTACTACCGGAATGAAAAACCAGAACGGCGCCGGATGCTGTGACTCTTCTTTCTTCAGAAAGCGCTGAACGTGTTCAATCCAGAAGAAATAATTCCAGAAATCGTTATCCCGGAAATGAATCAACAGCGACCAGGGCAGGGCGGTGATAATTACCGCCAGCGCCGGAATCCACGGAAGAATAAACAGCTCTTTCCAGCGCCTTTCCCAGATCAGGAACGGGCCGATGATGATTGCCGGAACGACAAATGCTAGAAACCCCTTAGTCAAAAACGCCAGACCGCAGAAAAAGCCGAACAGCAATAACGCGCCGACTTTCCTGGCATTCCATTGTTTTTCCATATAAGCAAAAAAGAATCCGGTCATCGCGGCGGTCAGGAAAAATGCAGTCGGCCCGTCCAGCACGGCAAAGGTGCCGATCCCGTAAACCAGAATACTGGACAGGAAGATAACAGTCCCCCATAACGCCATTGAATCTCCTGCAAACTTTTTCAACAGCATGAACAGCGCCAGACCGGCCATACCGGCCGCCAGCGCGGAAGCGAACCTGACGGCAAAGTTGTTTTCGCCGAACAATTTAAGCGATGCCGCGTTGAGCCAGTGTCCCATGATGGGTTTTTCAAAATAGCGTAAATTATTCACTTTAGGCACAACCCAGTCGTTATGCACGATGAGTTCCCTGGCGATTTCAGCATAGCGCGGCTCATCGGGAGTGAACAGCGGCCTCAATCCCAACGGGACTATATACAATATAATAAATAATCCGATTATCAGTAAATATATTCTTCTCATTAACTCTTCCACAAATAATTGTCAAAAATAAAAAAAATCATGATACAATAGCTTTTTTCGGCCAATAAGCAAAGATAATATGAAATTTAAACTCAGAAATTAGTCCAAAGCGAGGAAAGTTTTTACGCTTCGTCATGGTCGTCCGAACTTTGGAACGTCTTCAGCGTTAATGATCCACGGGTCATTCAACAGCTCTGCGGCGCGCTTGTTACTGATTAGCGACCAGTACATGTTGCCGGCCGGGCCGTTATAGTCGGACCACAGTTGAAAGTAGATTACGTTCGGCATGACCTACTTGATCTGGCTGATCAGCCTGGTAAGGTCCAGTGTTCCGGTTTTCGTGGTTGTCTTGTTGTCGGGGCCGTATTCGGCCAGGGCAAAGGGTTTTCCCAGTTTGGAGAGATCATTGTAGGCTTTGACAGCCGCTGGATCTAAAGTGTCGTAGTACATGTCAATTCCGACGATGTCAACATAGGCATCGCCCGGATAGTATTTCATGAGCGGCTGCATCCATTTGCCCGACTCGCGGCTTCCAGCCCATACCCAGATCAGGTTGTGGAGTTTTTTGGTATTGGTCAGGTAATCATGCATGTGCCGCCATAGAGCGATATAATCCTGTCCGTCCGCGGCCGCCCCCCACCAGAACCAGTCGCCGTTAAACTCGTGGAATGGACGCCAGAGCACCACTATTCCAGAAGCTTGCAGCTCCGCCAGCGCCTCCGCAAAATTATCCAGTTGTTTCATCCAGTTCCGGTTTGCGGTTGTGCCTGGGGTGATTGCCTCGGTCAGATGGTGTTTTATTTTGTGGTCGTCGGCCGGCCCTCCTGTCCACGGATTGTGCCCGCAACTGCCGATTTCCACCAGACCACCACGGTTCCAGTGTGCCTTTACAACGGCATTGACCTCCAGCAAATTCTTCATCGGCTGTATGGGAGCGCCCAGGACATCGTACCCGAATCCAGTGATCGCGACCAGTTTTCCTGTTCTGGTTTTCAATGCCTCAACATATTTAGCGTAACCGTTTTTGGCGCAGAAAGGATTGAACAGCGGCTGGGAGTCCCCGGCATGTTGTCCGGACAGGACTTTCTTGTCTGGCCGGTTCGGGAGCTCTGTCAGGTATTTCAGCACGTCGCTTCTGACATTTGTAATATCATCAGCTCCGGCAATTGTGCACGACAGGAATGTCGCATAACAAAGAACAACCCGTACGATCCATTCTGTTTTCATAGAAAACTCCCTGTTTGCATAACTTTATATGGGCATCAGGACATGATTCAATATATCATATATATATTGAATTTAAACTAATTCAGGCCATCAGCCCCATCATCCCCATAAGTCCCATAAAAAACATAGAAGGCAAAAACGCGTCCAAATGTGGTTTGTCAGTGTTAAATATTACTTCCGGCTTTGCGAAAAAGGCCGCGGAATGATATTATAATAGTGATTACATTAATGTCAGGAAGCGTTTATGCATTGCTTTTATTGTGAAAAAATCAATTTGCCGGGTTCGGCGGTTGAACTGGATGAACGGGACTGGAAACATCTGTTCAAGACGCTGCGCGCTGTTCCCGGCGAAAAAGTATTATTGATGGACGGGTGCGGGGTGACCGCTGAAGCCGTAGTGGTTGAAGGTCGCGGAATCATCGTTGAACGTTGCGAACGGGCTGCTGAACCTGAAGTAAAACTGCATTTGTATCTGGTTGTGCCGAAAAAACAGAAAATGGATCAGTTGTTGAAACAGTGCGCGGAAATCGGGGTATGGTCTATAACCCCCATGCTTAGCGCCCGCTCGGTGGTTCTGGCGTCCGGGGAAAGTTCCTCTGAACGCTGGGATTCACTGCTGCTGGAGGGGTGCAAACAGTCGCATAACCCGTTTGTTCCTTTAGTTGGAGACATAACCAAATTCAGTGATGCAGTAAAAAACGTTGCAGCTCAGTCCGTTACTCCGTTTTTTGGAGCGCCGGATGCCCGCATAACGAATGCTGAAATCGCAAAATCAGGTAATGAAATCGCCTGGTTTGTCGGGCCGGAGGGCGGATTTACGCCGGAAGAAGAAAACCTGATGCTTGAACACAGGTTCAATAAACTCTGTATCGGGAATTGGGTCATGCGAGTGGAAACCGCCGCAGTCTGCGGCGCGGCGATACTGCTGTTTGAGAAACAGAAAGCAATTCTGAAATAAAGGATTAAATAATGTTCATTTTGAGCAAATACAATTTTTTACGCGGAATATTGACAATACTTGGCGCATTAATTGTCTGGCTGGCTGCCGGCTGCGACTTTATGGAAAGCAATGAAGTCGGACATCCGTTGTTCAAGCAGGGCAAGCGGGAACTGGAAAAGGAAAACTACCCGGAAGCAATTAAATCTTTTCAAAAGTACCTGCGCGTCAGGCCGGATTCCGCCAGGACTCACCTGATTCTGGCCGGGATTTATGATGAAAATCTGGATTCCCAGATAAGCGCCATATATCACTACCAGGAATTTATGCGGCTGTCGCCGGATTCCGCTGAAGCAAAGAATGCCGAAAAATGGCTGGCGACGGCGAAGCGTAAATATTATGTAAAGATGAAGACTAAATTCAATGACCCGGAAGTAGTCGCATCCTTGCAGGACGAACTGGCCGGAGCAGATATCAGGATTAAGAAACTGGTCGAAGATCATAATAAAATGGTGACTGCTATAGAGGAAGGCAAAAAGAATGTTGCTCAATTGAACAACCAGTTAGCCTCTGTCCAGTCGGAAAAAGAGAAATTTGATGCTGATTTGACCATCTCGCAGGAGAAGCAGAAGAAAATTGAAACTGATTTGACTACAGTTATTGAGAGACTGAAAAAACTTGACGTTGAGAATAAAAGATTGCAGCAACTTTATAACGAGGAAGTGCAAAAGTCTAAGAATGCGACTGAAGAAACAGCCAGATTGGTCAACGCTCTTAACACGTTGAAAGCGGAACATGCGAAAAGCCTGGCGGCGCTGGAAAAGACCAGTCAGCCGCAATCACCAGTGCGGACACCTCCGGCGGTACCCGCCGTTGCTGAACAGGCAAAGACGGTTGCAACGCCGGCAGAAAATTCCGCCGCCGCTCCTGAAAAAGCGGCTGAATCACAATCGGAAACGATGCAGGAGGCAAAAACAGAGGAAAAGACCGCTTCGCTGCCGTCTCCTGAGTCAGTTTCTGTTCCTGAAATGATGAAAATGCGCTTTTATACAGTTAGATCCGGTGATACATTAACAAAGATAGCGAAGCAGTTTTACGGTGCTTCGAAATATTATAAGCTGATACAGGATGAAAATAAAGCGGAGCTTGGATCTGAAAACAAAATGATGCCGGGCAAGGTATTAAAAATTCCGCCGCTGAAAAATAATTGACGGCAGTATTGCCTGAAGAAGGATGAAATTTATGAGAAATATTTTATTGATTGCAGTATTCGCAGGATTGTCCGCAATCCTGTTGACTGGATGTCTGTTCAGAGAAGCTCCATATAACGAGGTTGGCTATTTCGATCTTAGCAGCCCGGGAAAAAATCTACCTGACGGCACCGTAGTGAAAGTAAATACATTTAAAAATATTGAAACCGGCAAATACAAAATGGTCTACCGCGACGGTGAATCCAGAGTTGTAGTTGATGAATACAATAAATGGGTGCAACCTCCTGACCTGATGATTTCCCGTTATCTGCAGGCCGCTTTCAGCGATGATAAAATCACCTCGGACGGCAGCACTAAAGCTGAATTTGAAGTGTCCGGTACTGTGTTCATGTTTATGATTGATCTGAAAAGCAAAAAGTCTTCGCTGGGGGTATCTTACCGCATAACCCGCAATCAGGCCTCAAGTGAAATTGAGATGATTAATAATTCCTGTATACTGACATCGAATTTCGAGAAAGAGGATCCGGCTGATTTCGCCAAATCCATGTCAATATGTGCTGATTTGCTGGCAAAAAGACTTAAAACCGATATTGATTTTCTAATTAAAAAAGAAAATACCGCTAATCCAGAAAGCAAAAATAAGCCGCCCAAGGAAGCAAAGCAGTACAATGAACCCGCCAAACCCGAAACCGCTGATAAGTCGTCGCCGGATCCAAAAAAGAACGGCTGAACTGGGAATTGAAATTTCCGCATATTATTCCGGCAAGCCGCTGCTGGTTACCGCGGTATGTAATGGCGCATTGCTTTTTGCCGCCGACCTGATCCGGAATATTACGGTGCCGATGCAGTTTGACACTCTGGCTGTAGATTCTTATATAGAGCCTGTCCGTAAACCAGCGATTTTTAACAACTGCGTTTAAGCCTGTCAAGATGACTTTCAAAAAAGCGCAATCTTGGGACTGTGATTTGAGCGGAGTTTATTTTTCGGGCC
>CAIMFA010000907.1 GCA_903840185.1 uncultured Lentisphaeria bacterium
AAATGTTTTTAAGCGATATAATTCTAGTAATTAATACATTTATTATCAATAAACATCGGGAACTGTTTTATGAATACGGTCAAAATGGGCGAAATGACGGTTAATGAGCTTCAGGAGTATCTGAAAACCAGTCAGACGATTATTTTACCATACGGAGTAGTCGAACAGCACGGCTATCATCTGCCGCTGGATACGGACATCCGTAATGCTGAAATCATGGGCGCGAAGCTGGCGGAGAAATTCGGCTGTATCGTGGCGCCAACGCTGAATTACTGTTTTTCCGGCGGTATGCTGACTGGAACGATTAATGTAAAACCCAATACTTTCGCGAATCTGGTTGGAGAGATAATCGAATCACTCGCCCTGCAGGGTTTTAAAAATATTATTATTCTGCCGGGACACGGCGGCAGCGAAAGCTTGTTTCATCTCAAGGAGTCGCTGCGCATTCTCAAGTGGCTGAACCCGGCGCTGCGCAATACGATGATCTTGATGATATCGCTCTGGGATTTTTCTCCGACATGGCGGAAAATGTTTGAATCCCGCGATTATCATGCCGCAAACGCTGAAACTTCGCTGATAAAATATTGGACCCCGGAGGTTGTGCGCAAAAAGATTGTTATGGATAAGTCGGTGGTGGCGGAAATGCTGCGTGATGATCCGGATTCATTTCAGAAGCGCACTTCGTTTACCGGTTTGAGCCAGGAAATACCATTTACCGAACAGCGCGCCGAAGTCAAGGTTGGAGTGATGGGGTATCCGGAGGAGGCTTCCGCAGCGACCGGCAGGAAAATCAATGATGAAATCCTGAAGCATGCGGTTCCGGTATTAAAAAAAGCGGTTGCCGCCGCAGCGAAAGCCAGACAGTCCGGAACTGCGATAGAAATAAAAAATAATGACAAGTTGAAAATATTATCCCTTTGAAATCCATGAACATTGTCGATTTAACTTTTGAGCCGGGCAAAGCACCGGGTGGCTTTTTTAATACTCAGCGCAAAGATGTTTATCTGAAATCGCCGGGGGTGGAATATACCGGAATAATTTATGAGTTTACCGTGAGTTCAATGGCCGGGACTTACATTGATTTTCCGGGGCATATCGCGGAGACCGGGGATGGACAGGATGCATTCAATTATCCGCTGGAGAAACTGTACCGCCGCCGCGCCGTGGTAATCCGGCTTGACCGTCAGAATGATTCCGGCGGAGTCACGGCGGCGGAGCTGGCAAATGCCTGCCAGTCTGATATCCGTCCGGGAGATGCGCTGATTGTAAATGCGCTTGGTCATTGCCAGTTCAATGAAATTAATGAACGCTCCGTCTTTTTTGAGCAGGATGCGGTCGAATGGATTATTGGACAACGGGTGGAACTGCTGGTCTCGGATATTTATGAGAGCAAGGCACTGCTCGGAGTTTTCTACCGGCTTTTTCAAGCGGGGATTTCAACGGTCTGTTTTCCGGTAAATCTGAACAAACTGACAGTTCCGGAAGTAAAGTTAACGGTGATGCCGCTGCCGGTCAGGGGGGTTACCCAGATTTCATGCAGGGTTGTCGCGGAATTTTGATTTAACCTCAACAGGACAAGGATTATTTATGAGCAGGTTTATAAAGGTTGGTACAATGATCGCGCTGCTTGTTACTTTTGCAACAATAAATGCAGCGGATACAGTGATTGATTTTGCTGAAGGCAAATGGGATAAATCTCAATGGCAGACAATCAAATCTTTCCCGGTAAAACCAGTGGACAAACTTAAAGATTTTGCCTTTTCTCAAAAGCAGGACTGCGTCAGTTTTGATTGTTCGGCGGATGATGTGAAACGCGGCGACGACAACTGCCTGATGGTATATGACACCGGGAAAAATGAAGCTGAATTTGAAGTCGTATTCGAGTCCGGCAAAGGGCATCCCGGGATATTTATTTCGCCTGATATCGCGGTGGGCGGGATACTGCAAAAGAGTTATTGCATCTTTGTCGCGGACTATACTTTCGCGATCTGGTGCGCGGAAGCTGATGCTGCTTCAAAAACCACCAGATATACGCATCTGGCGCGGGTATCAAGATGGTTTCAGATGTTCCAGAAACATAAAATCATCTGCCGGTACAATAAGAAGGGATTTGCTATAAAAGTTGATGATTCTGACACAATTGTGCTCTATCCTGAAAATTTCAAGGTCAATTCCAGGGTTGGAATCTGGGGTTGCCATGGTTTGAGCAATTATTACTCAATGACCGTCAGGGAAAAAGGGTCTTTGCTTTTCAGCGCGGTTGCGCCAAAATAATAATAAATAAATCAAAACAAGGAGTTTAAAAATGTCTGCTGCAAAAAAAATTGACAAGAAACACATCACCGGTGGCGAAACCGACGGCGGAATTACCAGTTCCTATGCCACCAAGGACGGGGTGAAACTGAAAGTGCCGTACTCTTTCATGGGAACTATTTATGGCAAGGAGGAAGAGGATGCCGTGCTGGCGGCGATGAAGCAGGATACGTTGACAATGGGCCCGAAGACCGCTGAATTTCAGAAAAAATTCGCGGCAATGTGCGGCGTTAAACACGCTTTCGCTGTCTCCAACTGTACTACCGGCATGCATGTATGCACCCAGGTGTTCGACATTAAAAAAGGCGATGAAGTAATCGTCACCCCGAATACCTTTATCGCAACTTCGCTGGTTGTTCTCAAGGAAGGCGCGATTCCGGTTTATGCCGATATTGATCCAAAAACATTCAATATCGACCCGAAAGACGTCGCCAGAAAAGTGACCGGCAAAACCAAAGCGATCTATGTGGTGCATTATGCCGGGCTGATGGTGGACATGGACCCGATCATGGAAATCGCCAGAAAGCACAATCTGCTGGTGCTGGAAGACAGCGCGCACGCGCCCTATGCGGAATACAAGGGCAGAAAAGCCGGTTCCATCGGCGATGTCGGCGTATTTTCATTTCATTCGCTGAAGAATATCACCACTTGCGGCGAAGGCGGCATGATCACCACGAATAATGATAAATTCGCCAAGGGGATTGAAACCCTCCGCTGCATGAATCTCACCCATGAGCGGGATGCCGGCGTGAATGAATGGAAATTCGGTAAAATCACCTGCAAAAAGACTTCGCCGCTGGAATACTGGCTGCCGTCACACTTTGACGTCAACGACTGGAACGGACACTGGGGCAACAACTACCGCATGAACGAGATTCAAGCGGCAGTCGGCTGTGTTCAGGTGGACAAAATTGATATGCTGACCGAAAAACGGCGTGAAATCGGGCACAAAATCACCGCCGGACTAAGAGGGATCAAGGGAATTACTCCGGTTTATGAACCCGGAGACTGCAAGCACGTGTTCCACCTTTATACTATCTGCGTGGAAGAGAAAGAACTGGGCGCAACCAGGGATGAATTCATGAAAGTGCTGTACGAGGAAGAAGGCATCCAGACAATCCTGCACTATCAGCCGACATATCATTTTACCGGCCTGCAGAAGATGGGCTATGATCCAGATCAATGCCCGAATGCCAACATGTTCTTCTATAAACGCGAAACCAATCTGCCGATGCATCCCCGGTTGACGGATGCCGATGTTGAAAATATGATCAACGGCATCAGAAACGCCGCTGAAAAGGTCAGAAGGAAAAAGTAATACAATCCTTGATAACGCTTTGGCTGACCGCAAATGCCAATAACTTAAAATAAAGGCCGGGACAGTGAAATGAATAAAACAGGAATCAAGCAGGGGCTGAGGGCGATGGGCCTTAAAAAGGGTGATATTGTTCTTCTGCACAGTTCTCTTTCCAGCATTGGAAAAGTTGAAGGCGGGGCGGCGGCGGTGATCGAAGCGTTTCTGGAAACTCTGGGTAAAACCGGCACGCTGGTCGTGCCGGTTTTCGGCAGTCTCGGAATTCTTACTGATACCGTCAAGAGGAGGCTGGATGCGGTCGTCAGCGACTGCCCCAAAGGCACGGTTGCAGCCGTCGGTGCCGATGCCCGCAAAATATGCACTGACCACTGGCGGGCTGACACGGTTCATGGCGAAGGCTCGCCTTATTTGAAAATCGCCGGTCTCGGCGGCTATATCTGCCTGCTGGGCGTGGACCAGGACCGGAATACGACGATGCATTCCGTGGAGGCGATGCTCGGGCTGCCATATCTTAATCCGGTTTCAGATGCTGTTCAAACGCCGCAGGGAACAGTGCGGAAGACCTGGCAATATTATCCCGGCCCGCACCGGGATTTTATCGGGCTGGATAAGCTTCTCCGCGCACGCGGTAAAATGAAGACCGGCAAAATCGGCAGCGCTGTAACCAGATTGATTAAATCGCGAGACTTGATTGAAATTCTTACCGAAGCAGGCCGTCGCGATCCGGCGTTTTGTCTCTGCAATAACCCTGAATGCGCCGATTGTGCTGCCCAGCGCGCCGCAATATTCCGCGCCGTTATGAGCAAAGAAGATTTCAAGCTCTCCGCATCGGCGGCGCTGGCGGGAAGATATATTCCGGAAATCATCGAAAACCTGCAGCGTTCCGGGATTGGTTATGTCGAACTCGACTTTATCCAGGGCAAACCGGCGCATCTTATGCCGGCTGAAAAACTTCAGCTTGCTGTCAGGGAATTTGCCGGAAACAATATCTTTGTTTCCGGACTGCGCCTGCCGGGCGTTCCGGCAGATATTCAAAAAATATTGCAGCTGGCTAAAGGCTGCGGAATTGAGCGGCTGGTGATGCCGCTTTTTGCCGACGCTGTCAACCTGGTCAAACAGGCGGTAAAGGAAAAAATTGCGCTCTCTTTCTGTAACTGCGGAGTCACAGGAGATTATGCCGCCGCGATAATGAAAGATTTAGCGGAGCAAAAAATCCGCGCCGGATTCACTTTCTCCCCGGCCGGGTTTGCCCGTTGCGGCGAAATGCCTTTCCTGCAAACTTACCGGAATGGAAAATTCCGCAAGTACATGGATCAGCTGGATATTGAAGACGGAACCTTCGCTGGAATACAGACCGCTCCGGCCGGAGGAAATGGAGAGATTAAAGAGCTGGTCTCCATTCTGCGCTGTGCCGGCTTCAGCGGATTTATGACGCTTTCGGCAGGCAACCGTCTCTGCGGCAATGTTATAAAAATTGCCGCAGATTTCCGGAAGCTGCTCGAGGAGATCTAACCTGGATTATTCAGGCTAATCCCGCCGGATTTATCTGGGACTGATTTTTATCCGGTTTTTGGCGGGGATCTCCTGCACGACGCAGTCAACCGCATAAGTGCGTTCCGGCAGTACAATCAGCACATTGGCAGCTTTGCTGCTGATTGTAAACGGAGCATGATGCCATACGCCGCGGCGCAATGAAACAAATGTTCCCTGCGGAACCCTGAAGATTTCTATTTGCTCCACCGGTACCTTGTCTCCGCCGTTTGCGGGCGCGACATGGATATAAACCGCTTCGTCCAGCGGCATAAGGCCTTCGCAGGTTGTATTGTGATATTCGGAAATATCAACGATCAATGCGCGCTTTTCAACCCTGCATACCGAGAACGACGGCTGCGCCATGCCCAGATCAAGCTGCAGCATGTCCCGGTAAAATTCGATCGGTCTGGCTCCAAGTTTATCGGTTTCCGGATCACGCAGATTGGCGAATGATCCGTACCGGTTGAACTTTTCGAGAGAAAGTTCCTGCACTTTCACTGTTTTCATATCAGTCTCCTGTTATATATCGATTTGTGTAACAGTATATCCTGAAAAATTTCCGGATTCAAGCGGGATAATACCAAAACTATCTGAATAATTCGTGGAGTTTTTTGATTTTATCTGCGTAACAGGATTTTAAAATGAACATTTTGGCATTACCTTTGTCTAACAGCGACAGAAGCGTGAATTTTATTAGAGAATCACATAGGAGATATGAATATGCAACAGAACGAAATACAGGAACTGCAGTCAAGGATTCGCGAGGTAGCCGCGTTTATCCAGCCGCTCAAAACAGAAATCGGAAGAATCATCGTCGGACAGGAGCATCTGGTCAACCGCCTGCTCCTAGCCCTGATCGCCAACGGCCATGTGCTGCTGGAAGGGGTTCCCGGCCTGGCTAAGACCCTGGCGGTTAAAACGCTGGCGCAGTCGCTGCACGGTTCGTTTTCGCGCATCCAGTTTACCCCTGACCTGCTTCCGGCAGACGTGATCGGCACCCGCATCTATAATGCCGACGAACATTCTTTCAGCACGAAACCCGGCCCGGTATTCGCCAATATCGTGCTGGCCGATGAAATCAACCGGGCCCCGGCCAAAGTGCAGAGCGCGCTGCTCGAATGTATGCAGGAAAAACAGGTGACGATTGCCGGCGAACGGCTGCTGATGCCGAAGCCGTTCCTGGTCATGGCGACCCAGAACCCGATTGAGCAGGAAGGCACATATCCGCTGCCGGAAGCCCAGGTTGACCGTTTCATGTTCAAAATCAGAATAGATTACCCGAAGCGCGATGAGGAAAGAATGATTATTGAACGGATGGCGCATCCGGACGTTGATCTCAGCGCCATCGCCGTCGGCCGCCTCGAAGACATTGAAACTGCCAGGCAGTGGGTGGATAAGATATATATTGATGAAAAGATTATCGAGTATATCCTCGACATCACGATCTCCACCCGTCCGGCCCGGCATAATGAACTCTCCAGCCGTCAGACGGAAGCGAAACTCGGCGACCTGGTCAATTACATCCAGTACGGAGCCTCGCCCCGTGCCGCCATCTGTCTGGTGCTGGCCGCGAAAGCCGCGGCATTCCTGGAAGGGCGCGCTTATGTGGTGCCGCAGGATGTTAAAGATGTCGCCCCCGACATTCTCCGTCACCGCATCATGCTGACTTATGAAGCGGAAGCCGAGAATCTGGATACTGACGCCGTCATTAAAATGGTGCTTGACGAGCTGAGAACGCCTTAGTTTCAGGCCTCAATAAAGCGCAAAGTTTAACTGGAAGGCAAAAATCATGCTGCCCTCTGAACTAATAAAACAAGTAAGAAAGATCGAGATCCGCACCCGCCGGGTGGTTGATGAAATCATCGGCGGCGCTTATCACAGCGTATTCAAAGGCCGCGGGATCGAGTTTGACGAAGTCCGGGAATACACCCCGGAGGATGACGTCCGGGATATTGACTGGAACGTTACTGCCCGCATGGGTACGCCCTACATCAAGAAGTATGTCGAAGAACGCGAACTGACGGTAATGCTGCTGGTGGATGTTTCCGCCTCCGGAGCTTTCGGCAGCGGCGACAAATCCAAGCGCGAGCGCGCCGTGGAAACCGCCGCGCTGCTGGCGTTCAGCGCCATCCGCAACAATGATAAAGTCGGTCTGATGCTGTTCACGGATCAAACCGAACTGTATCTGCCGCCGCGTTCCGGCCGTACCCGCGGTTTGCGTCTGATCCGCGAACTGATGGCTTATGAACCCAGGCGCAAAAGTACCGACATCAATGCCGTATTAAAAAACACGATGCAGGTACTGCACAAGCGCAGCGTAGTCTTTCTGATCAGCGATATGATTGACAACGCCGGTTTTGAGAAGTCGCTGAAAATCGTCAACCGCCGTCACGATCTGGTGGCGGTGAGAATTCTCGACCCGCTGGAAGTGAACTGGCCGCGCAGTGTCAGTGTCATGGTGGAGGACGCCGAAACCGGACGCAATGTGGCTTTCGACGGCAGCAAAAGTTCCGGGCTGGAAAAGTTCCGTCAGTTTGCCGCCGGGATGCATGACAGCATTAAGAAAAGTTGTGACCGCGCCAAAGTGGACGTTATTGATATCCGCTGCGGCGAAGATTATGTAAAACCGCTGGTTACTTTCTTCAGTAACCGCAAGTACCGGAAATAAATGGGTTTACGCAAATGAAAAATAAAAAAACAGGCCGTAAAATATTGTTCGCGCTGATTGTGACGGTAATCTCCGCCGCAGTCCTGCTGCCCGGCGCGGCGGCCGTCATATACTGGCTCGGGGTCAGAACCAACGCTCCGGTTCAGGACCTGACCGGCATCGTCATGACGCCGTCCGGCGACAGCCGGCTCGGCGATACGGTAACAGCGTCAGTTCTGCTGAAGATGCCGTGGCACCGCCGGCCGGTCGAAGCCGCCGCCGAAGTCGGCAAAGGCGCGACCATGCTGTCCGATCCGTCAATCATCCGTCAGCAGTGGGGCATCGGTTATTCTGTATGGAAAATAGCTGTTGAAATGAGGCCTTACCGCACCGGTCTGATTCCGCCCGGAAAAGTTGACGTCAAATTCAACCGTTATGACGAAAAAACGGCTGATCTGGGAATGGATTTCCGGGTGCCGGAATTTAAAGTGCTGCCGCTGGAAAACGCCAAAGGCGGCGAACTGCTGGTGGCATCACGTCTGCCCGACCCCGGTATCGCCAAGAAAAAGACGCTGTGGACTGCCGGCCTGATTATTCTGGCGCTGCTGGTGATCGCGATACTGTACTGCGTCTTCAGAAAACGGCAGGAAGGCCCGGTTGTGCTTGCTCCGTGGGAAACCGCGCTGCTGGAACTGGCGGAACTCCGCATCGGCTTCCGTCAGGGTAAAATTGAGATGGAAACCTGCTTCGTCAAATTAACCGACGTGGTGCGGCAGTACCTGGAAAAACGTTTCCGGATCAATGCGCCGCAGCAGACAACTTATGAGTTCCTGGGCGAACTTAACAAGCCTGACGGCGCGCTGCCGGAAAAACAGCGCCCGTTTCTGCGGGAATTCATGACTGCCGCCGATCTGGTGAAATTTGCCAAACTGCCCCCGGACGAACATACGCTCAGCGTGGCGCTGGATAAGGCCGAAGTGCTGGTTTCAGAAACCCGTCCGGATCCTGAGCTCAATAAAAAAGGAGGCTCCAAATGACTTTTTTCGCATATCCGCTGGTGCTTCTGCTGTATATCCCGTTTGTCGTGCTGGTTATCTACGCCTGGCGCAAACCGCTGCCGTCAATCCGCGTTTCAACGGCCAAACCGTTCCTGGCGGTCAGCAGCGGCAGCAGGCCGTCATCGTTCCGTCTGCCGTTCATGATCTTTACGATCGCGCTGGCGCTGCTGATTTGCGCGCTGGCCCGTCCGCGGCAGGGTTCCGAACGGGTTGTGATCAAGGCTAAAGGCATAGACATCATGCTGGCCATTGACCTCTCCGGCAGTATGGAATCCTTTGATCTTCCTCCCGGTGCCGAACCGGGGCAGCAGCTTTATGACCAGATCAAGGCGGGAAAAGTCAAAGGGCGGCTGGAAACCGCCAAGCAGGAAATCGGTAAATTTATAGAAAAACGTCCCAATGACCGCATCGGGCTGGTGGGTTTTGCCGAGCAGGCATACAATATCTGTCCGCCGACGCTGGATCATGCCTGGCTCGTTGCCAACATGACCCGTCTGGCTCCGGGCGTGATCGGCGACCGCACCAATATCGCCGCGCCGATCGCCAGCGCCGTCAGCCGGCTGGAAAAATCCGACTCAAAACGCCGCGTGATGGTGCTTTTCACCGACGGCGCCAATAATATTGACGACCGGATCACGCCGCGTCAGGCTGCGAAACTGGCAAAAAGCAGCGATGTCGTTATCTATACGGTCGGCATCGGCAGCGACAACGCCTGCGTGCTGAGGCAGGGCTTTGACGGATTGCAGTTCGTTCCGGTAAAAGGCGAATTCGACGATAAACTGCTCAAAGATATCGCCGATTACTCCGACGGCAAGTATTACAAAGCCTACGATGCGCAGGGACTCGAAAATGTCATGAACGAAATCAACCGTATGGAAAAAACCGTGATAGAGCAGCCTAAATATATTGACTATAAGGAATTTGCGCCGATGCTGGCCGGCATGGCGCTGGCGCTTCTGCTCTTCGGTTTTCTCCTTGAAAATACGGTCATGCTCCGGGTGCCGTAACTTCGTCAAGCTTTCTCGGTCCGACATCGCTCATGTCAACCGGCTTGAAACCAAGCTTGAAGGCCGGGGAACTTTTTTTAAGCCGGAAGTCAAACTTTTTGAGATCTTTGAATTTGGGGTCCCCCAGTATGGACTTTAAATCAAATCCCAGCTTGCGCCACTTTTTCAGGCTGTATTTCTTTTCGATTTTTTCAAAGTTGCCGTCGCCAAGCATTATGTTCTTTCTGGCAATATCCCAGAACAGGTTGAGGTCGGAGAAAAACTCCTTTTTCAAATAGGCCATGCTCGTTTGGTTGGAATTGAAAAAGAACGGCATGCCGTCAGTGACGAAGATATTGTTATAGAACGTTAATGCGCAGGTGGAATTTACTCCGGGATGCTCGAAACCGGAATTTCTTCCATTGCCCTGCGTCATCGCCGCGGCGCCTTCCCTGCCGGAAACGAAAATATTATTCCGCAGAATGTTTTCCCGCCCGTAATGCTGGTGAAAATCCTGACTGTCGAGGTTGTAGCAGATATTGTTTTCAATCACGATGTGGGAACTGCCTTCGTCGGTATAGATCCCCCAGCCGCCGTAATGAAATTTTCTGATGTCATGAATCAGGTTGCCGGCGACCCTGGTGCCCGGCTGAATTCCGAGCAGATAAATGCCGCCCATGTCGCTCAGGGAACCGTCTCCGATATGATGGATGTGGTTTTTCTCGATGCGGTTTTCGCGGGTGACGTTATCGCCGTATCCCCAGACCCAGCCGCAGGAAATACCCGTGTATTTCAAGTCATGAATATGATTGTGGGCGACCAGGTTGCCGAAAGTGTGAAACAACCCGATTCCAAGCGCGCTCATATATACATGCCCGCCGGAGAAAATATGGTTGTCGGCAATGATGTTGTCAAAAGTCAGCGCGCTTTTATTGACCGCGTCTTTCGCGCCGCCGATCTTGATGCCGCCTGCTCCCGTATCGCTGATGTTGTTGCCGGTGAGCTGATTGCCGGAGCAGCCGTCGGCCAGCTCAATGCCGTACCAGCCGAGATGGTGTAGCTCACATTTTGAAACCGCGCAGTTTTTTGCGCCTTCCAGATAAATAACGCCGGGAACATCAACCGCGCCCTGCGGAGCCGCGCCATACAGTTTGGGTTTTTTCGTTTCCTGAAGCCATTTGCAGGCGCTGTTCAGCCGCCACTTGGAGCGCGGCAGCTCCGGATGGAAACGTTTCGCCCCCCAGTCCGGCTGGGTCCAGGCGGAGTATTCGAATTCCATATCTTCAAATTTCAGGTTTTCGACAAATTTATTTTTGTAAGGGTCGCCGTCGATCCGGAGCAGTTGCTTCAATACCGGGACAACCGCGCTGATTTCGCTGATTTTTTCATGCTTGCGCGGCAGATAATGCAGCAGCGCTTCATTTTCGTCCAGATACCATTCCCCGGCGTCGGTGAGCGCTTCGGCGGCGTTTTCCAGGTAGCCGATATTTTTATCGCCGGAAACACTGAATCTGGTTTGCCGGGCAGTGGTGATGATCCCCGTTTCCGGGTCGAATGATTCCACCGGCAGGCGTTCCTCTATCCAGAAGTGCAGCGCGATCAAT
This sequence comes from uncultured Lentisphaeria bacterium, assembly GCA_903840185.1. Classification (GTDB taxonomy): domain Bacteria; phylum Verrucomicrobiota; class Lentisphaeria; order Victivallales; family Victivallaceae; genus CAIPAT01. Next base: position 11,457 of record CAIMFA010000907.1, read on the forward strand.
TCGACATCTTTAAAACTCCTGATCTGCGCCAGCGCATTTTTTTGTTCAATAATAATCTTGTCCGTTCCGTCAAACAGCTCCTTTTTGACTTCCGGGGTCACATCTCCCAGCTTCAGAAAGCCGGTTTTGGGAAAACGGGTGCGCGGACAGCGTTTGCCGTCTACAAAGAGCTGTTTAAACGCGCCTTCGCGCTGCATAATCCCGGAGACATCGGCGGTCCAGAGGCGTTTTTTCCCAGATTTCGATTCCTGCCAGTTGTCGATGGCAACCCCTCCGGAGAAAACCACCTTTTCGCCCGGATACGCTTTGTAACAGGCATTGGAATCCTCCGGCGTGAAAATCATGGTTTCGTTCAAGGCGTAAACGCCCTCGCGGATCCATATCTTCACTTCGTCTCTATACTTGCCTTTTGCCCGGAGTTTCCGGATGGCGTCCCTGGCGGATTCAACTGAAGGGAATGTTTTCTGTCCGGCGGCAGACTGTTTCCGGCGTTTTGTTCCGCCCTGATCCGGCAGCGCGACAATAAAATCGTTTTCAGAAAATGTCATTTTAATTTTACCTCTGGAAAAATTTATCGGGATTGCATCATATACTTTAGTCGTTTTGCTATAAAAATCGCCCCCGATTGAAAAATAAACCCTTTGAAAATAAGTCTTAATTAATTTTTTGAAAAGGAAAATTAACCTCCAGCAGAACTGGTTTCCCGTTTATCTTTTTACTTCGGGATGTAGTTTTATGTACTCAAGCCTTATTTCTTCTAATGATGGTCGAAGATCATAAAATTTACAATCTAGTTCTATAAATTTATCATAAAGATCCTCTCGTTGCAACAGAGGCTTGTATAGAGTAAATCGATCTTGAGTACCTTGCATCTTATGCATATTTTGCAGATGAGGGCGAATACTCTCAAGAGCTTCTTCAAAGATTTTAAGATGAGCTGTTGCTTCCAGATGAGCGAAGCCAATAATAGCTTCATCATAGAACCCCTCTTCCTCCATGTTCCAGAAATACTGCGCAAATCCACCATTTTCTACTTCGCATTGAACAATCCAGGTAGAATATATTGCCCGTTGTCCAAGGGATAGCGAACGGAGACTTTCTAAATATCGTTTTTCGGAGGTATGATCCAGTCGAGTATTGAGCATGTCAAGTAATTGATCAGACATTGCGTCTTTATGTTTATCAAATAATTTCCGTTGGAATAAACGAACGATTACAATTGATAAACAAACAAATAGGACAAGCATCAAGGTTGTTTTCATCATCATCACTTCCGTATATTAACGGTTTTCATAAAACGTTTTTAATTTTCTAATTTCTATATGACTGCATTTGTCATGTGCCTAATTTAACGTCATTCAGTTCACGCAGTGGAATTACCGGTTACTATATACGGGATGTTTCAGCAATTCAATCTCTTCAGCGGCATCTCCTTTCTCGGTTACGGACAGTACCGCCAAAAGTCCGCACTATTAGTTAAATCATTGAATATTAACTATTTATCTTATTTTGGTGCTTGATTATTTATCAGGCCGTGCTATCTTATCTACTTAACTATAAGGATGTTATGT
>CAIMFA010000908.1 GCA_903840185.1 uncultured Lentisphaeria bacterium
ATCCCGTACTGAGCCAGCGCACCGCGCAGAAACGAAATATAAACCTGGGTATTAAGCAGCCCCTGTCCGATTTCAGCGCCTAAAAAGGTAATGTCAATTTCATTGAAATAATGCGGAAATGTAACGCCGCAAATCGTGCAGGCGTAATTGTTCATCCGGTCGCTCCAGCCGCGCAGATAATTCATGAACATGGCATGGCCTTCGCGCCGGTTCTTAGGTCGTTCTTCTTTGGACAGATAATAAATAACATCCCGTCCGTACAGGCCGTCCCATTCGCCGATATCCCATCCGGCAAACAGATCGCCGGCTTCCTCCACCATCCAGTCATGCCATTCCCGAGGCATGGCGCAGCCTTCTTTGGGTGTAAGATAGCCCGGTCCCTCCTTACGCTTTCCGCCGCCCCGTCCGCCAATACCCCAATAGCCGAAATGACATCCCAGTTTTTTGAGTTTTCTGATTTGTTCTTTAAACCGTTCGAAGTCAGACTGGTCAATGGAACCCATCGGTTCTCCTGCACGAATATCTTCATTCCAGCATTTGCATGGCTGCTCATGAAAGCATTCCGGAGCTTTCAAATGCAAATATTTTGCCAGAGGGTATTGTTCCAGATGCTGGTCAAAATCCCATATGGAATATTGCGTTACGGTAGCAATTCCTTTGCGGGAATACCGCGGAGGTTTAGTCGTATGGTTGCTCATTTTTTAAATCCTTATCTTTGTCAAGAGTATTTATAACTTGCCGTACTTTCCGTTTACCTGCCGGGATCTGACTTACCTGTGACAAGCGCCTGTTGATATGCTTTTTCAACGTCTTCAGCCGTCATTGCCTGATTGTTTAAAACCATCCTGAACATCGCGCCGATATAATAGGCGCCGCCATAATTATCATAACCTATTTGCAGCATATTTTTATCGGCAAAATCGCCGGAACCGGTTTCATCTGTGCTTTTATCGAGTTTGCCGTTAACGTACAGTAACAATTTTTTATTCGGCCAGTCGCGCACAATGACGACATGCGTAAACTGATAGAGTTTCAAGTTGCTTTTCATTGTAACTGTACTGACGTTCCTGGCAGTATCTTCAACCGTAAAACGTACTTTTTTATCTCGTCCATCCAGCCCGCACGACCAGCCTGGAAATCCCGGATAGAGTTCTCGATATGTGTTACGCGTACCGACAAATTGAGTATATTGATTGTGTCCCAGTTGCATCGGCGCGAATGCCAGTTCGATCGAGAATGGCTGCTTGCTCAAGACAAACGAATTATCCTGAAGCTGAAGTTTGTCGTTATTCATGATTACGCCGATGCGGTCTTTAACCACAGCTTGAATAAGTTCCGGCCCGGAAAGCTTGGGCGACAATAAAGTTTCCATAGCCGGGACAACCGCGGATGGAGTTATCATAAACAGAGAATCTTTTGAGCGGCCGAAACTGGCCGGTGCAGGATAATTCTTCCCGTCATTCAGCGGCTGAATCAGATTCGCATATTCTGAAAGAGTATTACGCACGTTCTGCATATGCGGCAGGATGCTGTCTGTCAATTTAGGATTAATCACATCAGCTTTTAACGCGGTCAGCGCCTTGTCCATTGCCTGCAATCCCTGGCGGTCTGCATCATCAAAGAGTATTAACTTCAAATATTTAACCCAGAACGGTTTGGCGTATTTTTCCCAAATCATGGCATTCACATAACCGGACGGACCGAAGAGCTGATTAAGCAGATATTTACGCGCTGATTCTTCATCCGCAACAAATTTCTGATTGTTCCAGGCGTGAAAATTCGCCAGCCCGATCGCCACCGGATCGCCGGTGCCTGAATAAATCAGATCAGTGTATTTCCGGGCGTTGGCCAGATCCGCATACCGCGCCTGGTCAAATTTTTCCACATGGTCTTTCTCGATGACTGCGCGGTCAACAAAGTCCCAGGAATAGCCCATCCGCGGAAACGCGATATAGCTACCCCATATTTCCGAACATTCAGCCGACCAGGGGCCGTTGTTCCACCAGATGAAATTGCGCAGGCCGTCTCTGGTGATGCGGTCGTAAACCGGCTTGCCGTAGTCGCAATAATAAAACTGCACTTTGTCAGCACCGTTGAATTTGCAGAAATCACGAAAATAGGACGGCTCATTGATCGTATTGTCTATCTTGACGTAATTCTCCAGATAACTGCCATGATGCGTGTATAACGTTGGACATGCCCAGAAAATTTTCAATCCGTGCTGTTCGCCCAGTTTTACCATCTGTTCCACGCAATACGCCTGCCACTGGCCCATGCTTTTAAAACGGGCGCTGCATTGTTTGCAGGTTTTGTGATGCGTTACCAGGGCAGGAATTGTATTGATGTCATCGAAATGCCACGCCAGTCCGTCAACTCCGGC
>CAIMFA010000909.1 GCA_903840185.1 uncultured Lentisphaeria bacterium
CCTCTCCGGCAATTCACAAAATCACCTCGGGATATTTCACAAAACTTGTAAACTTTATTTTTGAACAGCTCCTTAATTAAATTGGTGTAAAGCACTGCCATGAAGTATTGATTTTTTCCGCATCGCATAAAGAAAGTTTAATTTTCCTTCCGCCACACTAACGAAATATATTGATTTTCCGGCTAAAATGTGATATAGTTAAGCTTGTCTCATTTTGTTTTATTATTTATAGCAAATATAGTGCCCGGAGAAGGGGATGCGCTTAATCCCCCGCTCTTCACAAATTGCATATTTCAATCAGACTGTTTTCCGGAGTTTACGTTTATATATGAACTTACAGATGTTGCTGTTTAAAGCATTTGCAATAATGGATGTGGTGCTGAGGCACCGGTATTGGCCGTTTTCGCAGTTTATGTTTATCGCCAGTTCGATTCCTCTGTTTCTCTTTCTGTCCGGATATTTTTACAAGAGTTCAGATGAGCAGGATCCGTTCCGCTTTATCGTTAAAAAGTTCAAACGTCTGATATTGTTATACTTTGCCTATAATGTCGTTTATGCAATAATAACGTACTTTATTTATTCTGACTCTGGGACTTTGCTTGGACAGCTGCCCACCTGGGATAACTTTTTCATTCAGCCTTTTATAGATGGACAGCAGTATTCGCTTTCCGCCCCGATGTGGTTTATTCCATTTTTCTTTACAGTCCAGATATTTTATATGTTAACTTCGAAACTCATCCGCAAATTTACGGATTATGAGTATGCGCATCTTTTTGTTTTCGCTTTGATCGGTCTGAGCAGTGTTTATATCCGGAACCTGACTCCGGAACCGGATAAACTTCCTTTACTATGTCTTGGCATAAGAATTCTTTACGGGATGTTTTTTATTTCGCTGGGGCATTGTTTCGCACATAAAATTGAGAAACACGACATTTATCATCTGAAGCTGCTGGCGCTGGCGGTTGGCATCCGGGCGGTGCTGTTTCTCAACTTCAAAACGCCGTGCTATACTTTTGCCAATGCCGATTTCGGAAATCTATGCAGTTTGTTTTACAGCATTATAGACATCTACTTTCTGCTGTATCTGGCAAGATATATGGGGGGGATTATCAAGCCGGGTAATTTCATGTATAAAATCGGCAACAACACTTTTCACATAATGGCCAATCACATGCTGATCTTTTACGTTTTTGACAGTGTGCTGGAAAAACTTACCGGGCAGGACCCCTCTGTCGCCTCAAGTCCAATATGGAAATATACATGGCTGGCGTATCTCATTCTGGGTATTGTGCTTCCAACTTACATGGGCATGTCATTCAAATACTTTAGAAAGAAATTTGAAAAAACTTTTGCGGACCGGTTTCCCCGGGTATTGAGCGCCTGTGATAAAATGGCAGAATACAAACTGCGATTATTCTAATCTCGTCTTGAAAATCATGATCAGATTTGATTTTTTCAGACGAAAAGACATATTTATTTCGTAATGATGCTGATTCCGGCTGTTCAGCCGTAGATTAATTAAGGAGAAAAAAATGAGTTTGATTCTGGAAGATGCCGATATAATGACCGGGGTTGAACTTATAGACAAGCATCATCTCAAATATTTCAATATTGCAAATGAGCTGCTGGCTCATCTTGACGACAACGACAGAAAAAAACGCCTCTTCAGTGATTTGAACGCTTATGTGGTCTATCACTTTGATACGGAAGAGGAGTTTATGGATAAATTTAATTATGACAATACTCAGCAGCATAAAGAGCAGCATGAATTTTTCAAAAGCAAAATCAAAGATTTATCTTATCAGTATCTGGCGGCAGGGAGTTTCAACGAAGATGCAATAAATAAAATCAGCAGCCTGTTGATTGACTGGTTCGTGAACCATATTAAAGTTGTTGATAAACTTCTGTGTAATTTCATTCTTGAACATTCAAAAACCGATCAAGGGATTGTGGAAAAACTCAAATCCAAACTCCATGATTTCATTCTTAAGCGATGAATTCCAGTAATTTCCGAGTTCAGATTGAACAGGGAATCCGGCATTGGAAACGGTAATTCAAAAAAACCTTGATTTTTCACTGTAAGTATTTGAATTTTCGGCATGTAAACGGTATTTTAATCGTTCGTGTGATTTCTCGAAAGGCGGGAAGTCATTAACGGGTAAAACAATTAACAATAACCAAACGAAAAAATTAACAACATGTCAACCGAATCAACCAGCAACCAGGCCACCGAAAGTCGGATCTATGTAGATCTCGAAAACATGCCTTCCATGGATGAACTCCTGAAGGTGGAAACCAAGAGCGATTTTGCAGAAGGTACTATTATTGAAGGCAAAATCGTCGAAAAACGCAATGACGGCGTATTAATCGATATCGGCTACAAAGCCGAAGGATTTGTGCCGGCTACCGAATTTTACCACTTTGCAGATGTCAAAGTCGGTGATAAGGTGGATGTTTTCCTGGACGAAATCGAAAACGAAAACAGCATGCCCGGCATCAGTCTCTCAAAAGCTCATGCCATCAAGGCCTGGAACAGAATTACCAATGAGTGCGGCGAAGGCTGCATAATCAAGGGTCTGATGAAACACCGCGTCAAAGGCGGCATCATCGTTGACATCGAAGGCGTCGAGGCGTTTCTGCCCGGCTCCCAGATTGATATCGGCCCGGTTCGGAATATGGACGAATTCATCGGCAAAGAATATGACTTCAAGATCCTCAAGATCAATCATGACCGTCATAATATTGTCGTATCCCGCAGAGAATTGCTGGAAGAGTCACGCCGCGACAAGCGCAGCACTCTCCTTAAAGATATGGCCGTCGGACAGATCCGTAAAGGCCTGGTCAAGAACATCACCGATTTCGGCGCGTTCATTGATCTTGGCGGCGTAGACGGACTGCTTCACATCACCGATATGTCCTGGGGACGCATCTCGCATCCGTCCGAAATGCTGGAAGTAGGACAGGAAGTCGAAGTGATGATTCTTGATATAGATTATGAAAAAGAACGCGTTTCCCTGGGCTTCAAACAGAAGAGCCAGAATCCGTGGGAAAATGTCGAAGGTAAATACCCCGTCGCGTCCAAAGTCAAGGGCCGTGTTGTTAATATCATGCCCTATGGTGCATTTGTCGAACTTGAAGACGGCGTGGAAGGCCTGATCCACGTTTCCGAAATGTCCTGGACCAAGCGCGTCACCAAGGCCGGTGAAGTTGTAAGCGTCGGCGAACAGGTCGAAGCGATCGTGCTTGACATTGACAGAGACAATAAGAAGATTTCTCTCGGCCTGCGTCAGAAAGAACGCAATCCGTGGGAACTCCTCGCTGAAAAATATCCGGTCAACAGCAGGATCAAGGGCAAAGTCAGAAACATGACCAGCTACGGCGCGTTTGTTGAAATCGAGAACGATATTGACGGCATGATTCATGTGTCCGATATGTCCTGGACCCGCAAGATCAACAATCCGAACGAAATCCTGAAACCGGGCGAAGAAGTTGAAGCTGTCATTCTGGATATCAATCCTGACCAGCAGCGCATTTCTCTCGGTCTGAAGCAGTGCGAAGACGATCCGTGGTCCATGATTGACAAATTGTACAAGGTCGGCGACCTCGTCAAGGGCAAAGTCACCAAGATCACCGCGTTCGGCGCGTTCATTGAACTCTCCAACAAGATTGACGGCTTGATCCACATTTCCCAGATCAGCAAAGATCATGTTGAAAAAGTCAAGGATGTTCTTGCGCTGGGCGATGAGATCGAAGCCAGAGTTATTAAAGTTGACAACGAAGAACGCAGAATCGGTCTGAGCATCAAGGCCGCGCAGCAGGACTTCTCCGAAGCAGAACTGAAAGCTGCTGAAGAAGAATACAACGCCGCGCTGAAGCCGGGCGAAGAAATGGTTGCTATGGGTGAAGTATTTAACGAATCCCTCGGCGGCCTGACCATGAGCGAAGCTTTCGATAAGAAATAAGGTTTGCCTGTTTCTTCATAAATTAAAAAATGCCGGATTTTTTCCGGCATTTTTTTTGCTTGTTTATTGTACCTTTCAAGCGAAATGCTAAATTATTAAGGTTATAATCAGGCAAAATTAAAATAAGGCTCTGAAATATGAATAAAACACAGCCAAGTTTTGACTTGTTCCAGGAAACTAAACCGGCTGAACAGAAAGAACCTCGTTCTGTTGCTGCAAAAACTTCTCCGCCTGCTGAACCGGCGGTAAAGAAACCTGCCCCCCCGCTCAAACCATTTGAATTGAAACAGGCGATTCTGGGTTGGCTGATAGCTCTCGCTCCGTCCGGCGTCGGCACTCAGGTGCCTACCAGAATATCCAAATATCAGGTTGATGTCGCGGCGTTCTGGTCCGCCCCGGAAAAGCAGCTGCTGAGACCGGAAAAGACTATGATTGTGGAAATCCGTGATGACCGCGAACAATGTTGGCCGGACTGCGGCGACAGTGACAAACTGCTGCGCAAACTCAGGGAGAAGAAGGAGCAGAAATCCATACTGGAGGCGGTAATCCGCGTGAACGAGCCGGGGCTCAAAGAATCTGACAGTCTTTTCGATGAATACGAAAGTTGGAACTATGCGGCCAGCGTCAATCAGGAATACCAGCGCTGTCTCAAGCAGATTGAGAAAATCCAGCACTCCTTGTATAAAGGCAGCCGTTTCGAGCAGATCAGACGCGGCCATGTGGCAGACCTGCTTTATCTGGCGGTTCCAACCGGCGAAGTCCATGCCGATGAACTCGCCGAGGGCTGGGGCCTGCTTTATGTAGATGCACAGCACCATGTTACGGAAATTAAAAAAGCCGGATTGCAGGAGCCGCCTGAAAGCAATCGCCTCCACCTGATTCAGGGTCTGGCGGCGGCAGCCATGAAAAACGTACTGTTTGCTTACGGTGTCAGAGTATCGGACAACGGCAAAGTCGCATTTGCCCCGCCCCCCCGTCGCAGAAAAGGAACTAAATGAAGAAGCTGTTCAGGAATTTTCGCTTCCTTATAGAATATTTATTGATTCTGCTTCCTTATTTGCTGATGAGAATATCGCCGCATTTCACTTTGCGATGGTTTGCGTCATTTGTTTCAAGAGGAATGTTCCTGCTGCCGTCGGGCGCAAGCTGGTTACCGCCAATGTCCGCACGGCATTCCCGGAATTCCCGGAAAACAAAGTCAGGCGTGTCGCCAGGGAGAGTTTGTATAACCTCGTGATGAACATGCTGGAATTCGCCTGGATGACCGGCGTTGGTGAACGCATTGACCGATGGACTTTCATCTCTGATGAGGTTGTCAAAAAGCTTAAATCCCATATCAGTAAAGACGAACGGATTATTTTTGTCAATCCTCATCTGGGAAGCTGGGAGGCGTCCGCGGTGATTGCAACTCATACTTGCAATATCAAAATGGCGGCCATTGCCAAAGTTACCAGAAACCCGTATCTGAACAATCTGCTTAATAAGAAATGCCGCGAAATACAGGGCCTGCGGGTAATCTTCTCCAAAGGCGCGGTTAAGGAAACAATCAAGGCGCTTCATGAGGGATTGACTATCGGTACCCTGATTGATCAGAATACCCGCATCAGGGACGGCGGCATCTTCGTCAATTTCTTCGGACTGCCTGTTCCTTGCAGCAAATCACCGGCGACCCTCTGGCGCTATGCCAAAGCCAACAATATTCCGGTCGCAACGCTGTTCGGCTCAGTTGTCCGGATCAACGGCAGACTTACTGCACATTGCGAATCGCTGTCCAAAACCCTTGAGGAATATACAGATGACCGTGAAATTATTCAGGAACTTATGGATATTTCGGAAAGTTATATCCGAAAATTCCCGGAACAGTATTTGTGGCTTTATAAGCGTTTTCAGCATATCCCGGAAGATGTCACTCCGGAGCAAAGGAAACGCTACCCGTTCTATTCCAGTCCCGCATGTCCTAAATTCTACGACAGACGCGCCAAAAACGGCACCCACTCTGAAGAATGATTTGATATTCTTTTGCATTCCTGATATTCGCCTTTCATCCGTAAGATGATTGTTGTAAAATCGGTGAACGATTAAAATCGTTCATTAAAATTATGTATTTTTTTACTTTAGATATTGACTAATACACAAATAAGCCTTATAATAGGTTCAGTGAATGAACAATTAAGTGGAAGAGTCACAATGTCGAAGTATACGATAAAAGATATAGCGCAGATAGCCGGGGTTTCAACGGGAACGGTCAGCCGGGTATTGAACCGCGCCGGCAATGTCGCTCCCGGGATCTATCAGCGTACAATGGATGCTATCCGGCAGACAGATTATAAACCGGGGACGCCTGGCCGTAAAGTCGGGCATTCCGTCAAGGCGTCCAGGCATGTCGCCTCGGATACTATTGCCGTGTTGTTTTCGGATATGTCTCAGGAATGGCAGCATAATCCGTTATGGGCTACCTATGTGGCTGGAATTGAAAAAGCCTGCCGTGAACGTAATTTCCATATGAACATTTACATGGGTGACCGCAATGCCGCCCCGGAACAGATGGTGGCAAATTTGTCGTCAAGGGTAGCTGGAGCTCTGATAAAAACTACGCTGAAAGCCCCGGAATTTTTCTCCAGCCTCAATAATGCTATGCCGGTCGTTGGTTTCGGCGCTTATATGCCGTCGTATTCAATCCCGCAGGTGTCTATCGACAATAACGCTATTGGCGTGGTTGCCGCGGAACAACTGCTGAGACTGGGGCATCGAAAAATAGCTTTTGTCAATCCGGAAGCCAATCGTCCGGATTTTATTGTTCGCGCCCAGGGTTATATCGAAGTGATGAAACGTGAAGGCCTGTATGATCCGCCGCTGCTGCTGGAAAGGCAGCTGTTGGCAGCGCATCCGTCGCGTCCGATGACCTCGCCTGACGACATGAGCTGGGTTCTGGAACACTTCAAACAATACGGGATACAACCTTCCGCGGTTATTTTCGCCAACGACTGGCATGCCTATGGTTTTTACCGGACATGCGCGGCCCGCGGGATAATCATTCCGGATGATTTCAGTGTGGTCGGTATGGACAATGTCGGCACCCTGTGCGATATTCTCAATCCGCCGCTGTCGTCAATGGAACTGCCGTTTATGGATGTCGCCTGTTTTGCCGCCAATACACTGATAGATATTCTTCAGGGGGCGGGCAGGCATCTGCTCGGACGGGCGTCGGCTCATTACATTTCAGGCAGATTCATCCTTCGGGATTCGGTTAAAGATTTGAATGCAGTGTCAATTTTAAATTAACTTTAATATGGAGGTTACAAATGAAAAATTTAAATGTCCTTAAACTCAGAGGGTATCAAATGAAACGACAAAATTTTACACTCATTGAACTCCTGGTCGTGATCGCCATCATCGCAATTTTGGCGTCAATGCTGCTTCCGGCCTTGAATAAAGCCAGAGGCAGAGCTCAGGCTTCCGGATGCATCAATAATCTGAAACAGCTTGGCGTCATCCATAATTTTTACACAGATGATAATGGCGGTTTTTTCGCGCCTTCGTGCTTCTATAATGGGGCTTCGCAGATGGGGCAGTGGTACATGATGAACAGATTCGGCTATCTGAAAGACGGCGGAAAAAAGAACCTGTGGTGTCCGGCGATGAGAGGTTACAGTATCCGGGAGGCGGGCAGTCCGGATGCCATGAGTTACGCCACCAACAGTCATCTGTTCCCGATGCTGGATGCCAGCAATAAATACGTTTCCGACACACTTGTTAATGCTCCGGCCTGGCCGAAAAATTCCAGAATCAAACAGCCGTCTGTCCGGATGGCGATGATAGACACTTATGTCACCTGGAACGGCTATCCGCAGGTGAGAAAATGGGATTTACTGATGGAAGTGCACAATCAATTCGCCTTTCCCGGTATATACGTCCACGATAAAGGGGTGAATATGCTTTATGCCGACGGGCATGCCGCATGGTATAATACACTGAACCAGACTCAGAATGCATCATATACATTATGGGGTATCGACCACTGGTAAGAGCAGGCGGATTATGTTTTTTAACATTGTCACAGCGGGTAAATGCGACTGGCATTTCAATCTGCACGCATATAAATTCAGAACATCGGGGATGAATTATGTCTTTAAAATTGTTTACATGTATTTGCTTAAGCTGCACGGCGGCAATGCTGCCGGCCGCGACTGCCGAAAATGTGATTTTCCCTGGAATAGCGGCAAAGCAGTTTCAATACCGTCCTTCTGACAATGGCGCGGATGTGAAAGCCTTCACACAGTCGCTGAGCGGCACTGAGTTAGAAGTGAAATTCAAGGACCGCGACAATCAGGACAATTATCTGCATGTGGATATGGGGAAATTTGACTGCCAGCCGTATTATCCCGGCGGATATGTGGAAATTGAAGCTGAAATCGACCAGCCGGTGCTGCGGATGGCGGTATCGCTCAGCGATCCGGCTAAATTCTGGCCGCAGCGGTTGACGCTGGAGCCCGAAGCCCCGATGAAAACCGGTCGCAATATTTATCGTTATTATCTGGATACTGTCACTGCTGAACGGGTTAAATCCGGGAATGACCATCTGTATTTGTTCCTGCACGATTACTCCGGCAAAAGCCGGGGACAGTGTACGGTAAAAATCACCCGCATCGCGCTGATGCCGCAGACCGCGGACTGGAAGCAGGACAAAAATCTGACCTATTCCCGGCAGTATAACTGGCGTAAATTTCAGGACCTCGGACAATATTACCGCGGCAAATATGACCGGCTGGTCGCATGGAGTGAATTTGCTGACAACCCGTTTCTCCGCCGTATATCGCTTAACGGCGAATGGCGGAAAAAATATTACGGCGAGAAAACCTGGAAATATGATTTCCTGAAAGATATAAGCTTCGCAGCCCCTGAAGGCAAATTGGAGGGTGCCGGCACTGTCACCGTACCGGAACCGCCGGTGGAGGATCAGGCTGGCGGGCATTACTGGTACAAGCGTGAATTTACGTTTGATAAAAACTCCGGCGAAGGCGTTTATCTGCGGTTCGAGGATCTGGCTGACTCAGCCGAAATTTATATTAACGGTCAGTGGATTGGTACACAATCCTCGGTGCGGAAACGGCATGAATGGATTACTGTTGACGGCAGCCGCCATACTGTCACCAGCGGCAAACCGGTCAAGGAAGTGGTAAAATGGCAGCATTTCGAGCGTTGCGGTATCAAATGTCCATTCAACCCGGCCGACATGCCGGATGCTGATGAGATGCTGCTGCCGGTCTACACCGGACAATACGAATGGCCGTATGTCTTCGACATTACCAGTGCTGTAATCAGTGGTAAAAATACCATTGCGGTGCGGCTGTATGGAAATCCGGTCAAAGGGTGGTGGATTTTTAAGCATAACAGCGACCGGGCGGCCAGGAACATATTTGGTATACTGGGACGGGTCGAACTGCTGGTTGATGAACATGCGGTAATCGCCTCAGTCAGTCGCAATTCCGCCGGAAAGACCGGCAGCGATGGGATCGCCGCACACCGGATAGAATGCAAACTCGATCCGCGTCTTGCTTCAAGCGTTGACCGCGCGGTCATTGCCGGCAATAATGTTATAGCCGAAATGAACCGTGACGGGCATGGCGGTTTTACTGCCGAATTGAAATTGCCGGCGATGTTTACTGAGTATAATTTCAGTGTTACGGTATTCGACCGTGATGGCCGCGCTGTTGACCGCCGCAATCTAATTTTCAACGGCTCGGTGGTTGAAGTGCGTGACGGCCGGATATTCGTCAACGGCGACCGCTACGTCATCCGCGGTATCAACGCTTCGCTCGGCGTAGAATTTGATCATGACCGCACGGTTACCCGGCGTGAATGGTTGCGGCAGCTTCGTTTTTACCAGCAGCTGGGATTTAATACCCTCCGGCTGGAGGGATGCACTGCACAGCATTTGCAGGATGCGTTTGAGGCCGGGATGATGGTAATGCCGGTATATGCTTCCGGCTCCTGCAACACCACCATGACTGTCCTGGGCAATATGGTCAACCCTGATTATGAATTCAATACTGATGCCCACAAAGAAATGGCGATCACGCTGGCCGGCATGCCTAATATCATCCTGTGGAATTCCGGCAATGAAAACCACCATTCCGGCGGCTACAACGACAAGGAAATGCTGGATAAGTATCTGGAAACGGCACAACAGAGTATCCGCCGTTTCGACCCGTCCGGGCGCGGGGTGGTCTATGCCAATCTTGATACTTACGGCTCCAGCTGGTTTTTCTCCGCCGGACAGGATGTGCTGGGTTACAATACCTACGGCGAACCTGATTCGTTCCGCAAAATGATGAACAAACTTTACAGCGATGTTAAAAAGCCGGTTGTCTTTACCGAATGGGGTTTCCATGACAACGAACCCAGGGCGGTCAAAGACCGTAACGACAATGTTGAAGGCTGGGAAAAGCGCATGACTGAAAAAGCCCGGATCATGTTCGATACCGCCGGCAGCCTGGGCGGATTTCTCTATGCTTATCACGGCGAGCTTCAGGACGATCGCGGACGGGCGTTTCTCCAGCAGTTAATGAGTCCGTATAAACTTTATCGTCTGGGGCAGACGCTTGTTTTTGAAAATAATGATGTCTGTCCGCTGCGCAAAGTCAGCCTGCTGCTCTCTTCCGACACCAATCTGCCCGCGGCGGAATATTCGGCGGATTTGCAGCCTGGACAGGTTGTTGCCATCCCGCTGCCGGAAAAGACCGCGGCGGTCTCGGGACTGCGGCTGGAAATGCGCTTTGAGACACATCGTGGTTTGAACCACTATTACAGCCGCATGATAAATCAGATTGAAACTGTCAAAAAATAATGATTGATTAAAACTATGAAACATCTATTGATCAAGGAATTTATTGAGAAAAGCCCTTTCGCCGGATATCTGGAAAGCTGCTGGAATGGTACTTATTACTTGAAATTTCCAGTCAGCGAAAGCATTAACGGCTATGATCCGTGCGGTATCAACACGCATATCCTGTTTTATCTGGTCTATACTGAAGTGCTGCAAATGGATTGTGCTGTAAAGGGCAGGGCGGCAAAACTCGCCGCCTGGCTGGCAGATCAGATTGATGAAAACGGACTGACCAAAGAGGAGAACTGCACCTCGACCGACCATCCGGCCGCCAACTCCACGGTTGCCGACGCGATCGGCATTGCCGCATGGCATGCTGAAGAAATCGGCATGTCTGGAAAAGTCAAGCAGAAGGTCGTCAGCGCTTTGCTGCGGATGGTTGAACGCAATTACCGCATCCGGTATCCGGAAGGCTGTTCCGGCAAGAGCCAGCAGTTGCGGTTTGAACTGCGCGTCTACTACTGGGCGTGGCTGCTGACCGGCAGCGAAATCTATAAACAGCGGTTCTTCGAACTCTTTGACAACGGCGTCGAGCGTTACACCAATCCCGCCGCTATCGACGGTGCCCTGAACCAGCCGAGTATGCGTCCGGACTGGACCTGGAACTATGTCTGTTCCAGCGGTGATGTTGACTACGCCACCAGCACCCATACTCCTGCTTATTACTGCACGGAAGCCAACGGCTTTCTCTTCGTTTATATGCACGGACTGAAAAACGGCTTTATCGCGCGCAATCCGCGTTATGACTGGTTCTGCACCAACTATCTGCAGGGCCTGATGCGCAACCTCAGCCGCGCCGGACATCTTTGCAGTGATCTGGACGGCTACGGCATCCATCGGGCCTGGTTCGGCCCGACACTGATTGAATCCGTGCCGTGTGAAGCCGCGCAAGCCGCCAGTATCCTCGGTCTGCCGGAATTGAGCAGATGGCTCCGCTGGTACATCGACCGCTATATGGATTATGTGATGCGTGACAAAGACTATCCGGTATCCGGTCTGCCTGGTGCGCTGCCTTACGGACATAAGATCGGCATCGAAGCCCAGTTCAGCAAACTTGCCGGAGCAAGATTCTATGGCACGCTGGCACGCGGCATCGCTGAATTCGACATTGATAAACTGAGGGCGGTCCCGCCGCCGGGATTCGCCGCTTATGCCTGGCATGCCAAATGGCTGCGGATCAGCACTCCGGTTTATGAAACCAGTTTTGCCGGGGCCACATCGCTGCGCAATATTCCGGTGGTGAAAAGGTTCGGCGACCCGTACCTGGGAACGCTGATCGGCGGCGCACCGGTCGCCACGCTGTTTGCCGGGAATAACCTGATGTATGCGGCATCATTTCCGCTGTCAAGCCTCTGGCATATCGAGGTCAGCGACCACAATGGGCGCACATTTCAGAGCGCGGCTGCGTCGTTCAGCGACGAAACTTCGCTTTGCGTAAGACATTCCGCCGGAGATATGCTGTCCGAACCGGTGTTTGAACCGTATTCTGAACCGGTGACGCTCAGCCTGAAAAACGATGAGTATGTCGAAATGCTATGGACCCGGAATGAACGGAAATGCAATCTGGATTACGCGGTAAAAACGAAATACTCCATTGCATCTATTGACACTGAATGGCTGGTGAAAAGCCGCGCCGGACATTATGTTGATAAAATCAGCTTCTGCATTCCAATCCCGGATATCAACGCCGAATGGCGCGATAAAACGACTGGAAAATGGCGCAAACTGGATTCCGGAACGCTTGATGCATGGCCGTCGGCGCTGCGCTGGACTGTCGGCGGCGCAACCGTTACCGTCACGCTTAGCGCACCGCCGGAAAACCGGGGATGCGCCTGCCGTACCGTTCTGCTGCCGGACAATGAAACCATGCCGGGCGGGAAAAACGCGTTCTGCCCGTACCGGATTAAACAGGTGAGACTGGAATTGATCCCGACGCCCGCCCGGTCAATCTGGCGCATGAAAAACGCAATCAGTTTTTCATAAAAGCTCCGGAGTATGTTTCCCTCTGAAGGTTCGGCGGTATTCTGATGGCGGCATTCCGCGATACTTGCGGTAGAGGCGGGAAAAATAAAACTGGTCATGAAATCCGACTTTTTCGGCAACTTCCTCTATAGACATTTCAGGATTCATGTGGAAATACTCTTCCGCCTTTTCAAGTTTTTTCTCCAGTAAATGACGTTTGAATGACTTATTAAGTTTCTGCTGGAAGAAATGGGAGATTGTGGAGCAGCTTTTGCCCGCATGTTTTGCAACTTCAGCCAGTGTGACCGGCCGATGCAGGTTGGCGCTGATAAATGCATCTATCCGGCTGCGGATGCGATCTCCATGGACGGTTACCAGTTCTTTGGTGACTATGTAATCTACCAGCATGGAGAACATGCCGAGCACATCCCGGAGTTTGCCCGGCGGGTAATATGGCAACTGGTTGAATGCCGTTTCCAGCTTATCGTAAATAGCTGGAGACGGACAGGCTTTTTTTACACGGGCACTGATTTTTCGGGATGTTCGGAACTGGCCGATCATTGCAAATCCGGCCAGCTGATCTTCAACATAGATCGGCGTTACCGCCTCCTGGATTCCGGCATGGCAGCGATAGCAGACCATGCCTTTCCGCCGGGCGCTTTCATTCATGTTGACTGTATCCATTCTGATACAACGTTCATAGCCGAATATTCTGGTCTGGATTATCCGGCAGAATGCGGCATTCCGGCAGTTCAATCCGCTTGTAAGAATCTTGCCGTCGGGAGAAAAAAAGACGATTTTTTTATTGACAGTCGCCGCAAAATTATCGAATATTTTCTGAATGTCCGCCCGTAAAATCAGCTGCAGCGTATTATCCATGATAATTTATTCCTTAAAAAATACTTTCACATTGACAAATAATACATTGCAATTGCATAAAAGTCCATGCATTTGCCGTTTATTCCATTCAAAAAAATTATGCGGCATTGTATTATTAACATTAATAATAAAAAGGAATACTGTGATGGCTGGAAAAATTAAAGTCGGAATTATCGGCCTGGGATTTATGGGAACTACTCATTTTGACATCTACCGGTCCAGCGGTAAAGCCGGAGTCGTCGCCGTTGCCGATACAAATGCGGTGAAACTGCGCGGGGATATCAGTTCCGTGGTCGGCAACATCGGGGGCGGAAATAATAAATCTCTGGATCTGGACGGCGTTTCCGTTTATGCTGATGGCATGGAATTGATCAACGACCCGGCCGTGGAACTGGTGGACATCTGCCTGCCGGTATTTCTCCATAAGAAATTTGCTCTGGCCGCCATCAATGCCGGCAAACACGTGCTTTGTGAAAAACCGCTGGCAATGAATTCCGCGGACACCGCTGAAATAGTTGCCGCGGCTAAAAACTACAATAAATGTTTCATGACCGGGATGTGCGTCCGTTTCTGGCCGGAATACCGCTATATTCGCGAGCAGTATAAAGCCGGGAGATATGGTAAAATGCGCAATGCATTTTTCAAGCGCTTTTCGCCTGCGGTCACCGGTAACGGCTGGGATAACTGGTTTGCCGATGATTCGAAAAGCGGCGGCGCGCTGCTGGAAATGCATCTGCACGACACCGATCAGGTGCTTTACTTCTTCGGCCGCCCGGATTCAGTAACGACAACCGGCTGCAAAGGTATGCGTTCAAAAGACTGCTGGGATCATGTTTTTACTTTCTATGATTTCGGCGACGGCACGATGGTTGTGGCGGAAGGTGGCTGGACAGCGGCGAAAAATACGCCGTTTGAAATGAGTTTTCAGTTAATCTGTGAACAGGCGACGGTGATATTCAACCATGCCGGGTTGAACATTTATTATGAAGACGGGAGGATTGAAAAACCTGACCTTTCCGGGTTTGCGCAACCTACCGGCTGGCACGAGGAAATCCACTATCTGCTGGATTCAATCGCCGCCGGCAGCCCGGCGGACAAATACATCCGCCCGGATGAACTGACAGATGGAATAAGCATTATTGAAGCGGAACGTAAATCGGCGGAATCCGGAGTCCCGGTTGCCGTCGAATATATACTCTAATAGGTTGAAGATTTAACATAGATGAGTCGGATTGTGGATTGGATTTTTTCGATCCGACTGACAGGCGATATAAATATCGCCGGAAGGAGGAACGGAAAAATACAACCGCAAGACATTCATCCCGCGATTGCGGGATTGCGATCTTTCGAGTTTGGATTCGCACTCTTCGAGGCCTTCGATACCCCGGTATCGGCTGCCTCTCAGAATACGAACCAATTCTCAAAATCTTCGCAATCTATTTTAAATTTTAAACCTGATAGAGTATAAATCTTAAAGATAAAGTGAGAACAAATGGCAAAAAAAGTAAAAGTCGGAATTATCGGGCTGGGGTTTATGGGCACAACCCATTACGGAATTTATAAATCGAACAGCAAAGCGGAAATCACTGCAATCGCTGACATTGACCCCGCCAAGCGCAAAGGCGACATCAGCAGAGTCGTCGGCAATATTGGCGGCGGCGATAACAGCAGGCCTCTGGACTTGACCGGAATCAAAACGTATGCCGATGCCCTGGACCTGATCAATGATCCGGAAGTTGAAGTTGTGGATATCTGTGTCCCGACATTTCTGCATTGCCAGTATGCGGTTGCCGCGCTCAAAGCAGGCAAACACGTTTTTTGTGAAAAGCCGTTAGCCCGCAATGTAAAAGAAGCCGAAGCAATTATTGCCGAAGCCGGGAAAACCGGCAAGTTTTTCTCGGTGGGCATGTGTATCAGGTATTGGCCGGAATACACTTATGCCAGAGAACTTTACAAGTCCGGCAAGCTCGGCAGACTGCGCAGTGCCACTTTTACCCGTCTTTCGCCCAATGTCGCCGGCAATGCCTGGAAAAACTGGTTTATGGACGGCGGACTCAGCGGCGGCGCACTGCTTGATCTGCATCTCCACGATGCCGACGCGGTCAGATTCTTTTTCGGGCGTCCGCAGGCAGTTACTGCTTTCGGTGTCAACTCGATAAGCAGCGGCGGCGCCATGGATCATGTCATTACCAATTACGAATTCGGCGATGGAACGCTGGTTGCGGCTGAAGGCGGCTGGGCGGCGGCTAAAGGCGTACCGTTCGAAATGAGCTTCCAGATCATTTGCGAAAAAGCCACTGTTCTATTTAATTCCGCCGGATTCAAAATCTATTATGAAAACGGCAAAGTCGAAGAGCCGAAGCCGGCCAAACCTGAACTGCCTACCGGCTGGCATGAAGAGCTTGATTATTTCCTGGATTGTGTGCTGAAGAACAAGCGTCCGGACAAGTTCATCACGCTGGATGAAATGCTGGATTCCATGAAAATTATTACCGCTGAACAGCAATCCGCGGATAAACGTAAAACCGTAAAAATCAAATATTGAGGAGCATCACATGAAATATTACAAGGCGATTAATTACTGGGTACTGGGCGGGTTTGCCGGAGA
>CAIMFA010000910.1 GCA_903840185.1 uncultured Lentisphaeria bacterium
CGAGTGACAATTTGTTATATCTGCCGCTGTTCCTCCCGATAAAACTCATTCTTGCCGGGCTGGTTGTTGTATTTGGAATATTTACCATCGGTTCGTTAATGAGTGCGGCGGAAAAAGGCAAATCGGGCAGCGAGCGCTTGGCCGCGGCCGGCAAGGGAGTTGCTTCCGGGGCAACCTCCGGCGGAATATATTACCTGATGCAGCAATGCACCAGGCAGCAAAGATAAAAACTGAAACATGGCGTGGGGGGACAGAGATTATAAAGGTTAAATTTTGACCATTAGATATTAAAAATTAATCATTACGTTTTGAATAGCCGTCATGGATTGAATTCAATCCATGACGGTTTTGCTTTTTCCGATGGTTGGCACGGCAATTGCTGAATACTCTTGCAACCTGATATAAACTAAGGAGAATGGACAAAATGGATAAGACAAGAGAGACACGTGCCCGGCGACGCAACAGATTGGCGGAAGATATTCGATTGAACCAGAATATAGACCGGTTCATGGGACAAATGGTTTTACGCTTTCTTAAAAACATGTTGCAGCACAGCATGGAAAAAGCCTGCGATGTTGATATGTTTGCCCCGATTCAAGACTTCATCTCTAGAGCTGAGTTACAGCGGATTGTGCGCGTATCAACCACTGCCGCAATACGTCAGGAAATGGAGAAAGGTAAAGTTGACTTTGACTACGATCCAGCCAAGCATATCCTGACTGTGTTGTGGAATCACCCCAAAGCTAATTATTATTTGCGAACGGAACTGGTTGAACTCATTGAAAAATACATGGCTGATATTAAAAAATACCAAGAGTCACTTCCCCGCGATCCGGTACAGACAAAGTTTGAAGAGTTGCGCCAGTTTTTTAAGCTGGATGATCGGGAATATGATGTTCTGCTATTAACCGCCGCCGCTTTTATATGGCGCAATGACGAATTGCGCGGCTCTTGCAGCGCTTTAAAAATCAGCAAGATGGAATCAGCGCTGGGTGTCGCCGCAGGCGAGTTAGCCCCGTTTTTGAAGCCCAATGCCAAACTGCGCCGTTATAACTGCATTGACAATGAATTGAACTTGAATATTGCTCTTACAACTTTTCTCAGCGGGCTTGACGATCAGCCGCTGACCTCGCGTTATTTCAAGATTTATCAGGATGAAACGCTGCCATGGAATTTTTATGGCGACCTGGGTAGCAAACATGGCGAACTGTTGAAAAAACTGCTGAATAACCGTTCGAGCGAACGCGGCATGAATATTCTGCTTTACGGGGCGCCTGGCACCGGAAAGACTTCATTCGCATTTTCGCTGGCGGCAGAGCTTGGCCTGACGGCTTACAATGTGGCGCAGAGCGACACCAATATCTCAACCGGGACTCAAGAAAAGGACATCAGCGATTATTCAGCCAGTTTCCGGTTTGCCGCGCTGCAGATTTGTGACAGCCAGGCGGACAATAGTCATAGTCTAATTATTGTTGACGAGGCGGATGAAATGCTGGCCGGGGAAAGTGGAATTCAGCAGCTGCTGGGCGGCGGACGCAGGGAAGACCGCGATAAAGGGATGCTCAACAGCGTTTTGGATTCCTTGAAAACGCCTTGCATCTGGATTGCCAATACGCGGGCGGAAATGATTGCTTTTTCCAGCCGCCGCCGATTTGACTATTCCATCAAATTTAACCCGCTCACCGGTTCACAACGCCGGTTAATCTGGCGGAATGCCATTACCAAGCATAAACTTAGTGATAGTTTGCCTGAGACTCTGGTGGATAAGCTGGCGTCAAACTATGAGATCAGCGCCGGCGGGATTGATCTTGCCCTGCGTAATTTTCAAGTTTTAAACAGCAGTGATCCGGTTAATCCGGAAAGTGCGGAACAGGTTATGGAAACATTCATAAAGCCGCACTGTGAATTGCTGGGTGTAACCGCACCCGACAAAAACCGTATAACTGTTGCCGCTTATTATTCTCTGTCTGGATTAAACCTGAACGGCTCTATTCCTCTGGAGCGGATCGTCGCCGCTGTCTCGCGCTTCCGGAATGAACAGAACAGTTCAGGCCAGTCCGGGATTGACAGTCCAA
>CAIMFA010000911.1 GCA_903840185.1 uncultured Lentisphaeria bacterium
ACTTCTCCGATGAACACTTTTGACAATATCGTCTGATTGCATAGCATGTGTTACGGGTTACGGGTTACGGGTTACGGATCAGGCCTAAAACTTAGCACTTAGCACTTAAAACTTAAAACAAAGATACTAAAACAATGTTTCCTCATTGCAAATATCCGGAGAGTGAGATCAAGTCTCATCTGCAAACCGTTACGCCGGAAATGGTGCGCCGCTCTCTGGAAAACCTTGAACCGAAGTTTTCCGATTTCCTCAACTATATTTCCCCGGCAGCGGAAACCGTGCTGGAGGAAATGCGCGAACATGCAGCCGCGGTCAGGAAAATGTATTTCGGCAATACCGTCCGGCTGTACGGTCCGCTGTATATCTCCAACATCTGCATCAACGACTGCGCCTACTGCGGCTTCCGCACTTCATACCATGAGCACAAGCGCCGCCGGCTGACTTTCGACGAAATTATCGCCGAAGCTAAGATCATCAAAGGTTACGGCATGGACAGCCTGCTGCTGGTCAGCGGCGAGGATCCGGTCGGCGTTTCCGTGGATTTTCTGGTGAAAGTTGTCAAAGAGCTGAAAAAAATGTTCTCCTACATCTCAATCGAGATTTATCCGATGGACCGCGATAATTACCGCAAACTGTTCGAAGCGGGAGTTCACGGCCTGACCATTTATCAGGAAACTTATGATCAGGAATTATATAAAAAACTTCACCGGCGCGGGCCGAAAACCGATTACCAGAACCGGCTTGACGCAATGACAGCCGGCGGCGAAGCAGGCTTTTACAATCTCGGGATGGGGGCGCTGCTAGGCCTTAATCCCGACTGGCGGATCGAAGCGGTATCCGTTGCCGCGCACGGACTTTGGACCAGAAAACATTTCTGGCGCAGCAAGATTCAGTTCTCATTTCCGCGCATCACTCCGGTGGAAGGCGGATTTCAGGTCCCTGCCCCGGTATCAGAGCTGAATCTTGAGCAGATGATGCTGGCTTTCCGGCTGTTCTTCCACGAAGCCGATTTGTTTATTTCAACCCGCGAATCGCGCGATTTCCGCACCCGGATCGTCAAGACCTGCGCCAGCCACATCAGCGCCGGTTCACAGGTGGCGCCCGGCGGTTACGAGGAATATGAGCGCTTGAAAGACAAACGCGACCTTGGCCAGTTTACCGTAACTGATTCCAGTTCCGTCGTCCAGGTCGTGGCGGACATGAAAGCCCAGGGGCTGGAACCGGTATTCAAAGACTGGGACGCCTCTTTCGGCGCATAAAATCAAACCTAAAAAAAAGCAGTCGAGTCAGTGTGCCGTGGATGTGCTGTGATTTTGAGCGCTGCTGTGGTAATCACTGCAAGTTTAAAATCACTGTGCAGACATGGTGCAATGGCCGACCCGGAGGGTTGAATGCTGGATTTCCGGCAATTCATCGTTATTAACTTTTTGTTAAATTGCTTTTTGCCATAAGGCTTTTATTTTAAACAATATAAAACTAAAATTAAAGTTCAACTGATTTTTTTAGGATTACCGTCTTCCGGCCAGGACTGCCTGGCGGTAATTGGCGTAATCCTCATAGAGCGTTATTGCCCGTTCGCCGCCGACTTTTACCGGATGGTCCGGATGCTGCATCAGGCCCGGATACTGGTAGATGATCTGTTTCTCAACGAATGGTGCGGTCAGCTCAAGCTGTGCCGCCACGCGGGATATCTCGGTCGGAATCAAGCTGAGCCGGTGGTCCATTTCCCATATTTCAACGTCATTCCAGATGGCGGTGCGGCCGCGTTCGCGGAAATAACAATTCCAGTAGCTCAAACTCTTCTTTTCCGCGTTCATGTCTTTCCAGCCGTCATGGGCGAATTTCAACCGCTGATATAGGTACGGCAAACGATGCAGGCTGTGGTGGCGGTCAGCCATCAGGTAGCGCCCGAACGGATCAGGTTCCACTGCCAGTCCGACGCAATCCTGATAAGCGACGATATCCACATCAATATCCTGCAACAGGGTGGCGCACATCATCCGGTCGGCGTTGGGAGCGATCATGAACGGACAGTCCGCCAGTTCTCTTATCGCCGGAACGATTTTGCGCAGACTGTCGCGCCCTGAAACCGAGCCTGGCGGGTATTCATACGTCCAGTACCAGCCGCCGAATGAGGTGCGATCTCCATAAAGCTCCAGTAATTCTGATGCGGTAATCCGGGCTTGTTCAATCACTTCGTCAGTGAACAGATACGGATCTTTAGTGTACATCGTGCCGATTCCGTAAATGATTTTCATGCCCAGCCGGTCAGCTTCGTCCACAACTGCGCCGAACGGATCATCCTTGATCCACTCCAGTTTCCGCCATGCTTTGCTGTTGTAATATGCGCGGGTATTCTCCCATCCGGTGCGGTTATCCACGCATTGCTGAAAAACCAGCGTGTCAATGCCGATAGCCGCCATGTCGCGCAGCATCAGCCGCCAGTGGTCTTCCGTCAGCATGCGCATCTCCTGCTGGAATCTTATGCCTTCGGCATCGCTCCAGTGATCAAGCTGAATAAATGTTCCGCTGATCAGCCGCGTATTGCTGTTTTGAACTGTCATGCTTCGTTGATCCCTGTTAATAGTTTATTGCTTATAAATCCATATCTGGTAGTCGCGCGGCTTCACTTCCAAATTAACTGTATCACCACTTGCGTCAATTCCGGCTTTTGTTTCGGGATTAGTCAGTTTGCCTATTCCGGCAATGCCGTACTTCGATAACTTGTTCATGTCAATCTTAATATTCATTCGTTTCACGCTGCCGGTGTCATTCATTGCTATCAGCATAACTCTACCCTGATCCACATAGGCGGAAAGCATTTCACGATCCGAACCCGGATACTGCAGTTTGAATGGGTTGTCATTGTTCCAGTAGCCGAAAAAAGCTGTTTTGTCATTGAGATTAAAGTCATCTTCAATCTTCCAGTAATCATCAAGTTTAACTCCGAATAACGGCCATATTCTGGCATCATGGACAAAGAAATATCCCTTGAAATGGCGGAGTTTTTTGTCCATATCCGGGATTTTCCCGGATTTCCATAGCGCTGTCTTTTCCGGATAATGATTTTGAAAAGCGCGTTCAAACTGCGGGATAAACTGGTCAGGTATGCCGAACTGCCGGGTCATAAACGAAGCACGGAACATATCCGGAGTAAAGATGTTGAAGTATGATTCATCCTTGCCGACCGTTCCCATGTATAGTTCTCCGTCAACCAGGATGTCGGCAAATCCCACTACCGGTGTTACCATTTGCGCCGACATGTGCCGCGTAACCATGCCCTGCGGATTGTATTCCTTGATCATCGTGTACATCCGTTTGGCCAGCCGTCTGGTACCCAGAACATTCCACGTGTCATAGATTTCGCCTGAATCATCTTTCCAGCCGCAGCCATGGGCGGCATTCCGGCAGCGCTGTGCGCACTGATTGTCCACGTAAATGTGCCTGATGTCAAGCATCTGCTGCGCTTGTTTGAATTTCCATGCATAGAAATCTTCCAGTGATTTAGCGTTTATGCAGGTATATGCGGCCGCCCATTCATGATTATCCGAATCAATATAAGTTCCAGGCAGCGGCGGTGTCCTGCTCCAGAGATCACACCACCACGGCCATTCCGGAAAGTACGGAGACATTGTATATGTTGCAAAATAATGAAACACTTTTTTGCCGTTTGCAGACATCGACTTTTTCTGCTGTTCGTAATCCGGTTTCTTGAATTCAGCATCCGGCACGTTATGGATTACAGCCCAGGGGAACCACATTTCGACATTTCTGCCGCTGCGCAATTTGCGCCAGTCCTGCGGCAATGGCCTGACTGGCGTAGCTTGAAGCCCGAATTCAATATGGCGCGGCTGCTTCAATTCCAGCGCTGAATCAATCAGATTCAAACGCAGAGTTCTGGCGCTGACTGAAGAAACTACCTGCAGCGAACTGGTCTTGTTTTTATTATTCCAGCCTTTCAAATTTTCTGCAAACCACTCCAGGCCGGCATTTTCGTTGCCCAGCCAGATCACGGGATTAAATTGATAGAGATCAGTACTGATAGTATTATCCGTTACTGCGCCGGCAAAACCTTTTTCATTCTCCATATAAAACTTGCGCATCAGATTAAACAATGAAGCGCACTCTTTTTTCAATGGAACATCAAGTGTTATGGAATTTACCGTGAAAGCTTTTTCCGGAACAATATCCAGTTTAACCCATATAAAGCCATCGTATTCCACGGTAATATTAGTTTTTACGGTCAGTTGTTCATTCCTGCCGGTACTTTCCAATTCAATTGAAGAAGGCGATTGGTTTAAAATTTTAACCTCGCAGGGCGTATCAAAAGCCTTCCCGCTGACGACCAGGCTGATCGGGGCATGGAGTAACTGGAAAGCACCTGTTTTGATCTGTGACGGGAATAAACTATTATTGAAAACATATTGCCTGCCCCGGCATTCCACGGTATTGTCCGGCAGTAATTTCATATCAGTCCATGGCGGCGGCACTTTGCCGCTGATTCCGCACTGATTATCAGCCCAGGCCGGCGGATCGGCCGGAACCGCATAATCAAATTCAGCCACCGGACATTTTTCATCTTTTACCGCAACCGGCGAGATGCGTGCCAGATAGCGGCCGGGAGTCAGCGCGGCAACGTTAATCTTCTCATTGTATTCCGTATCGCTGGAAATAATTGTCTTCTGTATCACGATTTTTTTAGAGGCGTCAAACAACTCAAAATTGACCTTGTACGGCTTGAAATCCGGCTGGAAGCGGGAGAGCAGGAATGACAGTTTCAATATTTTATCCGCACGGTCGGTACTGGGGAAAACCTTGCTGATGGTTAACGGCTTGTCAGCCTGAGCCGCCTTTTGAAAATTATAACCGCCATGAAGCGCGGCCACCTGTTGTGCCGTTAGCGGGCCATTGAATATTTTGACGTCATCAATCAGCGTTCTGCCCATTTCGGTTTTCCACCCTTCAAAGGAACCGCCGATGACAACGGACGGGAACGGCGTAGTCGGCGACAACCTTACCGGTCTGGTGTCGGCAATCAAACCGTCAATATACAGCCATATCTTCTGTTCATCCCAGCAGCAGGTAATTAAATGCCATTTCTTCATTTCCCAGTCGCGAATATTCTTCTTTGCTATAGTCCATGGAACTTCTTGCTTGCTTTTACCCTGTTTTGCTCCATAAAGAAAAAACAGGTCACTTCCTTCAAAATATTTATATATTACCAGAAACGAATTTTGTCCTGATGCCTCAAAGAATATATGAAATTTGTTATCGCCGGCTTTCCAGTCCTGCGGGGAAATCCAGAAAGACACCGTTCCTTGTTTCGGATTAACAATATCAGTTCCCTTGTAGGTGATGCCGTAGTGATTTGCCGGATTATTTTCAGGACGTCCAATCAATGCGGCTTTGCCGGATACTCCGGGTTGCAGCCACGTTGCCAGAGTCTCAAATAACACCTGCTGCGAGTGCTGCCCCTGTACGATTTTCCCATTCACCGTTGCGGAAAAATCTTTATCGAAAGGAGCATGAAATACAATTTCCGGTTCGGCTGCAAGAACACTGAGCCCGGCTGCCAGCACCATAAATAATAAATTTCTTTTAATCATGAATTCATCCTCTCTATAAATTATTTTGTCTTTCGCAGCGCCAGGAATTTTGCGCTATATGGCTCTATCTGCTCCGAACAGGAAACTTCATTGCCGCTTTCGCCTATGATTTTTTCGCCAGCCGGGGTTAACTCCGCGACCTGCCATTTATCTGACTTTAAACCGGAATATTGCGCGGTATCCAGTTTAAAACTGAATGTCTGCGCGGATCCGGAAAAATTGATCATCGCAATCCCCAGATCGCCGTCGGCGTGTTTCCATACTGAAGCGCGTACAGCCGGGAACGTTACTGTATCTTTTACCGTGATGCAGTCAAAAACTGCTGATACCGAAGGCAGGGAATTGGACGGTTTAAGTTCGTCCATAAGTTCGCCGTAGACCATAAACTTTTTCGCGGCCAGACGGCAGCGCACCATCTGCTTGAGGATATCATGCGCTTTGGCGCGTTCAGCATCCGAACATGGGAATTTATTAATTTCAGATTCACGGTGATGTACCGGAGACGGCATGCCCCAGAGGAAAAATCGGCCGTGAATCATTACATAGGCCTGTAAAGTCTGAATCTTATCCGGGGACGTTGAAAAATATCGCACCCGGTCGGATAATACTGCCGCAGTCAGCGGAATGGCATTCTGAGAATTAAATGCATTATTCCACCAGCAGTTCAGCATTCCGTCAAAATCAAAAGCATCCGGGCCGCTCTCTGTTGTCAATGCCACTTGCTTGCTGCCGATAATATCTTTTCTGGTTTGCGCCAGCAGGGAATTATAATCGGACACCCAATGGTTCCAGCCGGCTGGATGAGTATGATTTTTAGCGAAACAGTGCAGCGGTACCGCCGCGCCGACCTGATCCCAGTAAACCGTATTGACATTGGCTTCATTGATCAGTTTGCGGTTGATTTCGAGTACTTTCTCCCGCCACATCGGGTAAGCCGGGCACATAACTCCAAGTTTAGCTCCGAATGTTTCAATTTTAAGTTTTCCGCTGTAATCTCTCACCAGCCCTTCCTGTACTGCTGTTGAAGCAAACTCCTTGTTATCCTGTCCCCATACCCGTGCATTGGTGTACGGCATTACCGCCGTGCCGCTGTCTTCCATTTTCTTTACGGATTCAATCATATCCGGGCGGAACGGAAAGAATTCAGGCAGATTGCGGTCGAACACATGCTGACCCCATTCACACCAGAAAACTCCGGCGCTGACACCAAAATATTTTTCCATGTTTACAACGATTTCGGCAACCCCCCGCGGTGACTGCCAC
Organism: uncultured Lentisphaeria bacterium; assembly: GCA_903840185.1. Taxonomy (GTDB): domain Bacteria; phylum Verrucomicrobiota; class Lentisphaeria; order Victivallales; family Victivallaceae; genus CAIPAT01. The sequence goes on from CAIMFA010000911.1 coordinate 6,870, forward strand.
ATATTCATCCAGATGCCTGCTTCCATAAATGCGGGCGGCAGATTTCTTTCATTCAACGGTTTATTGTACAGGCGCGGCAGAGTCGTAACCCATTGACGGTAAATTTTCGCGGCTTTCCACCAGTCGCCGTCATGCAGTTTCACTACAACCGGAAAATCAGACTTATATCCCGTGCCGGGCGCCCCCGTATTATCCGGGAACTGCCTGATCACCAGATCCTGGCCGCTGGACAGGATGGCTTCGCCTGGTCGTTGCAACGGGTCATGCACCCCGATATAGATGCCTTTATCTTCAATCACAAACGACAGGAAATGCATCGGCCAGCTTTCAATTGGATAAACAAAACGGCCGGGGCTGCGGTTTTTCTCTCTCAATATCCCGCCAAGCACCCCGCCGGGAAAGACCACGTCTGCCGTGCCGGGTGCGGCTAACGTCAGGAATACCGGAAATTCCACATCATACAGCCCGTACTGCGAACTTTTATTCTGAGCATTAATCCGCCATTGGCTTTCGCCATCCGGTTTAAGCAGGACTGAAACAGTAACGTCCACCGCGTTCTGCTCTTCCGCCAGAGGCATATTCTGCCAAATAAAGGTCAGTTGTTCCGCGCCGTCAGACAGTTTTTCTGCTGACTTGGCGGCAGTCGCTGGAGAAAGATTGGTCAGAGTGATTTTGTCCGGCTGACCGGGCTTCACAAAGTTAAGCCGCCAGAGGCCGTTATTCTGAGCCGAAAGTTCGGGAAAGACAAAACGTGTTTTATTTTTGCCGTCGGCGATCTTCAGGCATGAGAACCCGTCTTTGGCCGATGCAAACGTGATTTCCGCGTTATCATTCTTCAATACGCTGTCTGCTTTTATTTCCGGTTTCATCCGCGTAAATTCCACATCGTCAATAGTTATTTCACCGGTGCCGATGGAAAAGAACATTCTGACAATATCAACATCAAAACCGTTAATCTTTTCCGCCGGGACAGTAAATTCAAAAGATTGATTTTCCCAGCCGGCGGCATCCAGGTTCAGATATCCCGGAAACAGTTCTTTGACCTGGCAGCCGATGTAAGGCCCGGATTTTTTCGTATAACAGTACAGCCCGGCGGTATAGCCGCCTTTACCCTTCAGCCTGAGCGATATTTTAATTTTTTCGCCCGGTGTGACCGGGAAATTGGTGCGGGCATACACCTGCATTACCTTTTTAGTGACATTCATATCATTCGTCAACTTTAACGCCAGCCCACCTTTTTCGTCCGGAACAAGTTCGATCTGGCCCTGTCCCAGAAACTTGTTCTTCTGCCAGCCGTTAGCTATTTCATCCGCCCCCGGTTTGCCGTCGAAAGTACTGATGTCTCCGGCAGACGCGATGCCTGTCATTGTAATAACTGCAATAATTATTGAAAAGAATTTTAACAAGCGCATAACTTCTCCCTGAAAAAATGAAATATTTATGACATTAAAAAACGCGGCGGGATTTCCCGCCGCCTGTGGCTGTGGTATTCTCTCTATACTGCTATCCGTCATCTTTTTGTTTTATTAGAAGAATTTCTCC
>CAIMFA010000912.1 GCA_903840185.1 uncultured Lentisphaeria bacterium
CCATGATGGGTTTTTCCGTCTCGGGTTCGCCTGCAATCGTAACATTGAGATAGTTGCCGTTTTTCAGCATGTTGCGCGCGACAATCGCCGCCCGTCCCTCCTGTGCTGAATATATGCCGGTTCCACCCAGGTTTATGAAGAAAATCACCGATGTAAAGGATATAAGCAAAGCCCATTGGAGCACTGCTTTGTTAATAATATTCCGCTTAAACTCTGCCATATTTCAATTATATCCGGATTCAACAATGCCGCATTCAGCCGCAAGTGGTATATTTTGCCATGCCTCAATTGCACAATCCACCAGGACTGCAATCAGAAAGTATTTCTACATCTTATAAATTTATAACTTTATTGCTGAATCTTCAAGAAGATTTTAACAAAATACGGTTATTTCGTGAAGTGATTAAAATCAACAGCGCCTGATAATCAACGGAAAAATATGATTTTGCTTGATTGTTGTGCAAAACTTCTTATATTTTGTCTGTAATTATGATACACAGAAAAACATATAATAATTTATCAGGTTATTCATGATTATTGGCGTCGAAAACATAAGCGGGATATTCTCTATTTTTCATGATGGCAGTATTATTCATTATGCATCAAACGGTTCTGATCTAGAGTTAGATGTCGAGATACTGTACTTGGCCGAACGTGTGAATACGAATTATCAAACTTTTCATTTGACACTGCGCAATGTCCGGGACCTTGTCTTTAAGGCTTGGTCAAAAGATTTCAGTGCAGAACCTGACCTGCGTTTATCTCTTACTCAGATATTTGATCCGGAACTTGGGATTTTGAGTTCTTCTTCTGCTGGTGATGTTATTGAGGTTGTTTGCGACATATACTCGCAGACTTGTGACTGCAATGGTGGCAGTCTGTTATTCAAAGCTGATTCGGCGGTTGTAACCGATGAAGGAGACAAGGAGTATTCAATTGAAGAACTTTGTCAACTCTGTGATGGATACTGGAGCGATTGGGAGAAGAAAAATGCAAACAGACAACAGTAAGATATCTCATATAAAAAACAAGAGAATCTATATATTGCTTTTTTTGCTGATGTTGTGTGTATGCGCCATTCCATTTAAATCATATATACGCCGGCCATTTTCTGCGATAGTTCAAGTCGTAAAAGGGCAAAAGAATGTTGCTGAACGCATTGAGCAGTTCGGAGATGTTGTGCGGATTCGTTTAACGCCGTTTTTTAATACAATCGGCGTGCCATATCCGCCGAAACGCATGACGCTTGTTGGCCTAAAATCTGAAAAAATGCTGGAAGTTTGGGTCGCCGGAGATAATGGCGAATGGAAATGTCTCAAAAGTTATCCTATTCTCGGGATGAGCGGCAATCTCGGGCCAAAACTTAAAGAAGGTGATATGCAGGTTCCAGAAGGTATTTACCGGCTGGAGGCTCTGAACCCTAACAGTCTTTTTCATCTTGCCCTGCGGGTGGATTACCCGAATCAGGATGATCGCCGCAGGGGGGCGGAAGATGGTCGTTCCGATCTTGGTTCCGATATCATGATTCATGGTAAACAATGCTCCATCGGTTGTCTCGCCATGGGGGATGATGCGGCCGAGGATTTGTTTGTGCTTGCCGCGCTGACCGGAGTAAATAATGTCTCTATTATCCTTAGTCCAGTTGATTTTCGCGTTAATAATTTGCCTGAAAATATGCCGCATACTCCAGTATGGACACTGCAACTTTATGAATCAATCAAGCAGGAACTGAAAAAGTTCAGAAAGTCAAAATAGAAAAA
>CAIMFA010000913.1 GCA_903840185.1 uncultured Lentisphaeria bacterium
CACGTGGCGCCAATGGGCGACGATGCAAGGTGCCTGCTGGCCCCAGGTTCGACGACGGTTCCGCGACAGGTAATACCAATGCAGCGGTTCCGGATCGTTCAATGTAACCTGCCGTAAATGCAGCGGCTCCGGCTGGCATAAGTTTTAATGAGTTTTAATAAAAAAGGATGAAAATCATGGTTATGCGAACAAATCTTAAAGTTTACAGGATGGCTTGTCCGGGATGCGGCTGGTCTGAACTGTTTACAATCAAAACAGGCACACCAGCTTTGTTTATTATAAATCTGCTGACCGGCTGCAGTCTACCCGTAAAATGCCCGGAATGCGGCGGAAAGCTCAAGAAACAAGATCAAACAAAATTCTGGAGGACGTGAACTATGAATCCGAAAATCAAAACCGTGCTGGACGATCACAAAGAATCAATTATTCATGCTATTGAGCATAACTTGAAGCATGACCAGGCGTTCGTTGTGCCTGAAAAAACCATTTCTGGTATTATCAGCAAACTCGTTGAACCCAAAGGCATCGGGATTAAAGAATTCTGCTGTTCGCCTTCAGGGGTAAAAACCGCGCTTGACGTATCTGCTAATGGCGGCAGTTTTACCGTAACTCTGCATCTGCTGATCAGGCTGCTGGCCTGGGACGGAAAAACACTGAAAGCGGAAATCTGTGTTATCGAGGACATTGCCGGCAATGATTTTAAATCCATGTTTATGAGTGGCGCTCTGTCTGTAATAAAGTTTTTTTCCGGAAAAACCAGAGTGGAGGAGCTTATTACAAAAGTCAATATTAAAGGGCTCACGTTCAGCAACAACGTAATTTATTTTGAACAGGATAATCTGCCCATTCCTGAATTTCTACAAATCGCCGGAGCAGAACACAGGTATGACGGAATCATGCTGCATTTATAGGCGTGTATAACATATTTCAATATTTCTATAAAACACTTCGGAAAAATTGACGGGAAAGCGCTTATACATAAATATAGAACGGGGCTGTGAATGGATTCGACCGGAACTAAAGCCGATGTGCAGGTTCCGGCACGCGGGATCGTAACCCGCCAGCTCCACCATTATTTAAATTTGCTTTAAAATATGAAATATATGAGTATCCAACATGAAAAATTTTCGCAAGACGGTTATCATCAATCGAGCGGTTCCCGGATCCGGCAAAACCACCATATCCAGAAGCATTAATACGGCGCTGAACACTGCCGGGTTGAATATCGGACTGCACTCCACTGATGATTATTTCATGGTTGACGGACAATATATGTTTGATCTGCGCAAACTGGCTGAATTTCACCGGAAAAACAGCGAGAGCTTCAGCCGTGACCTTAATGCAGGGAAGGATATAGTGATTTGCGACAACACCAATCTCATGCCATGGCAGACCGAGTCATATACCAGGCAGGCGCGGCAGAATGGTTATTATATTATATTCCTTAACTTTACGCCCAGAGAACTAAAACAGCACGTCCAGGCTCAGATGGTCACACCGGAAAAGCCTGACGCGCACGGCGTTCCGGAAAGCGTGCTGCGGCAGTTTATTGACGATTTCAACACCTATGATGACCTGCTAAATCGCCGTGCCGGCATAAATCCACACAGGCATTTCAACTATGTATGGGATGAACGTAATTGCGTCCAGGTCCGCCTGCCCGGCACTGCTAAACATTTTGACAGCGACGCGGTAGTAACAATTAAACCGAAAGATTACCACAAAATGAAGAATACTGCCGGCAGTCGGATCTTGCAGTTAATTGCTCAATAGAACAATAAGCTGAATGACTCCCTGCATGGTCATTATAGCTCAGCATAAAGAGCGGCAGAGAAGAATTATGACAAAACTGGTATTAACCTAATGGTGCAGGTTTTAGGATGCTGAATTATCACCATCCGGATCCCTGTTTTTCTATTTAAATGAAAGATTTTCCCGGACGCCGGGAAAATCATGAATATATATTCTTATAGCCGGATAGCAAAGACCCGCCGGACTCATGACGGAAGAACAGGCAGGCGGCAAACTGAAGGAGCAAAATGTTAAACAACATATTAAATGTATTTATTGCAGCCCTGAATCTGTTTGACAACGTTGGCGCGACCATCATTATCGCGGTCAGCTATATCCTGTATGTGCAATTGGAGGCGCTGCCGGAAGGTCAGGAGCTCGGCCGGCGCAATATGCTTACGCTGGCAAGC
>CAIMFA010000914.1 GCA_903840185.1 uncultured Lentisphaeria bacterium
AAATAATCAGTCTATTGATGGTTATACTCTGCGCGGTTGAAAATTCAACTTTAGATTAATAGGAGTGTGGAATGGATTTTTTTGATCCGACTGACGGGCGATATGAATATCGCCGGAAGGAGGAGCGGAAAAATACAACTGCAAGACATTAACCGCAAAGGGGTTACGATCTTTCGAGTTTGGATTCGCACTCTTCGAGGCCTTCGATACCCCGGTATCGGCAGCCTCTCAGAATACGAACCAATTCTCAAAATCTTCGCAATCTATAGTTGAATTTTCAGCCGTGCAGAGTATAAAATTGAAAGCCGTCCGCAGTGATGCGGACGGCTTTTTTTACGTCTCATATCGATGGGAAAATCTTACTTCAAAAGCTTACCGAACAGATCGCCCACCGCTGCGGCGGAAAGTTTCGGGCGGCGGTATTCATCCAGAACGCCCGCGCAGTTGTAGCCGCGTGGTTTACCGCGAATATCCGGGCCTTCGGAACCGTAGGAGCGGGCATCGAACATCTGCCACAGGGCAAGACCGCAGATCCGCTCTTCGGCGAAAACTGCCCGGACGGCTTCAGCCATATAATCCCGCTGGAATTCTTCCGTCCATTGCGACCCGACCAGATCATGACAGCCGTAGAAGGCGCAGATACCGATTTCGCTGATGATCATCGGTTTATCCCGCAGATCGGCGCGGCAGGCAAACTGAGCGAGCTGCTTTATATCCGGGGCAATACAGGTTTTCGGGAGTCTGTTACTGTTGCTGTTGCCGAACCACCCGGGGTACAAGTTCATGGAAATAACATCGACAAAATCCAGACAGCAGTCAGTTATTCCACGGCAGGAGGCAAAGGAGACCAGCCGTGAACCGTCTGTTTCACGCAGCAGTGATGTCAGACGCTGAAACAGCGGGCGGGCAGCTTCAAGGTTGGATTCCGCTTCATTGAGGAATCCCCAGATGATAATCGAAGGATGGTTGCAGCTGTTATGGACCATTCTGGCGGTCTCGGTCTCCTGTTTCGCGATAAACTCCGGGTTGATGAGCTGTGCCTCCTTGTTGCCCCATCCCAGGCTCTCCTCCCATACCAGAAAACCGAACTGGTCGCAAAGATCCAGGAAGCGCTGATCCTGAGGATAGTGAACACAGCGGATAAAATTGCAATTCATTTTTTTCAACCACTGCAGATCCTCGACCATCAGCTGGAGCGGCTGCGCCGGGCCGAACTGCGGATGCGATTCATGGCGGTTGAAGCCGCACAGCCGCAGCGGACTGCCGTTCAGCATGATTTTACCGTTCTCCGCGCGGACAGTACGCATTCCGAAGCGTTCACATACAGCGTCCTCGCCAATATCAACTTCCACCGTATGCAGATGCGGAGTTTCCGGCGACCAGATTTTAAAATCCGGAACTATGGCCTCAAGGATGATATGTCCGTCAACCGGCGCCGCCGTAAACTGCCGAGTGGCGCCGCCGTCGAAGCCGAGGCTGTAGACACATTCCACCGGAACTTTGCCGTCGAGTTTGATATCCAGCCGCACGGTTCCCTGCGTGATATCCAGCGGAGTGACTTTTACCCGGTCAATGCTGCATGGCGGCAGCTGGTGCAGTTCCACGCTGCGGTAGATTCCGCCGAATCCGTAAAAATCGTACCCGGGTTGAAAAAGCAATGCCGGATCGAAGTTGAAACGGTTGTCAATCGCGATAATCAGTTCATGTTCGTCATTGCGTTCCGTCACGGGCAGTTCATATTCCATGCCGGAGTAAGGCAGATCATATTCCGCGATGAACTTGCCGTCAAACCATATTTTGCCGAGCAGGCCCATGCCGTTGATTTTCAGCTTCAGCCGCTCACTGCGGCCTATCAGCCGGATTTTTTTCCGGTAGATTCCAACGCCGTGATGACCGGGGCGTTCCAGATTAAGGTCAAAAACGCCTGGAACCGGCATTAATTCGCGAAAAGCAAGCCCGGACGAACTGAGGGTCTTCCAGTCCAACTCATCGCCCAGCCAGTCAAACTCCCAAATCCCGTCTAAAGAAATTATATGCCGTTTAAAATAATCCGGGTAACTTTTCATCCTGAATATCCTTTGTATGTCATAAAAATAACTTTCATGCTTTATCTTACATGTTTATCTCTAATTTATCCAGTCCTGAAACTATGACTGCCCGGGGTTGTTATGTCCAGACAGATGTAATCAGGGTCAGTCAAATCATATTTCGAAGATTTAACTTCTTTGCCGTCAGCGAAAACTTTAAATTTCTTTTTCAGCTTCGGCAGAAATACTTTTGCTTTGCAGCCTTCCGGAAGAAACAGGGTTTCCTCAAAAATGCCGTCCTTGACGCACATGGCAACGGCGATCAGCCCGTGCGGAGAAGGTACCACCGCTTTGGCAAAATTCAGTCCGCCAAGCTGCGGCCTTACAGCAAAAATGGCGAATCCAGGCGCAACCGGTTTGATACCCGCTACTTCAGCCTGGAGGGAAAGCGCCGGCCCGGCAGTCCAGCCGTGGCAGTGGCTTCCCCACATGTATTTATCCCATTTTTTCTTTTCGCAAAAGTTGCTAATCTTTTCCACCGGCAGGCATTCAAAGAAACTGATGCCGCCGCAATCCAGCATCGGTTTCCAGCGGGCTTTGATAAATTCGAGCGCCTCCGCCGCCATGCCATCGCGAAACATCGCTTCAGTCAGGTCAAATGATGCCAGACTGTTGCTGATGGTGCTGACATCATAAACCGGCTTCGGAAGTTTTGCGAGAGCTTTCTCCGTTTTTGCCGCCTGTTTCCGGTATTTCTTCGCCAGAGTTTTTTCGCCTGTGACTTCAGCCATTTCCGCCGCCGCCAGCAGCGCACGCAAAAAGAAGCCGTTAAACTCCGGATCTTTGCCTTTCATGCCGTTAAGCGTGTAAAACCAGTTGTGACCTTTTTCATCGGGAATACTGATAAGCCCGTCCGCGGGATCGCTTCTGGAGATGAGCCATTCCGCGGCTTTGCCGGTATGGACGGTCATTTGCCGGATAAATTTTTTATCTCCGGTATGAAGATAATAATCCTGCAGCGCGATTATCCACCATGCGACATAGTCCCAGAGAATTGACATGCCTTCCCCGAAGGCGGACGGAATCCCTCCGTCATTATACTGCGAGGCGGCGGCGCCACGCCAGCAGTATTTAAAAAGTTCCGCATCACCAAACAAATAATAATTTATAAGCGCCTCAAGCCTAGTGTCGCCGACCCACATGAAACGGTCGCGCTTGATCCCGTCGAGATAATATTCCTGCATGCACAGGTGCAATGTTTTTCTGGCGGCTTGCCAGATCCCGTTCAGACTGATGTCGGAGCAGGAAAACCAGCCCAGATAATTCACGGGATATGAGGAAGTTTTAACAGAAACTTCTGAAAGTTCAACTTCGCTTTCACATCTTGAAAACTCAATCTTTACAAACCGGAAACCCTGCCGGACGATGCTTTCCATCTCGCGGATTCCGGGCGCGATTTCATACTCTTCGGTGATCATCCTGGTCAGCAGCGCCGTCCGCGGCGGCAGGTGCAGGCATTCAGCAAGGGTCTCGCCGTAATGAAGACTGGCGTGTGAAAAACCCTCCGACGATATTCTCATCCGGAGATATCCGGCGATTTCTTCGCCAAAATCGAAAATGATATGCGGGCCTCCAGCGAGTCCCTTTGCACTGATTATAGCGCATTTATTGTTGTCTGAAATCAGCAGAGATTTCGCTCCTCTGACAGAACCGTTTCCGGCAAAGACATCCGCAATTTTGACCGGACGTAAAACGCTTTTCGGGAAAGCGTTTAAATTAGTCAGATATTCCGGACCGGTGATCTTAAGGATTGCGGGCGGAACTGAAACTTTTTCCCTTTTCAGGCTGTAAAGCGGAGTTCCGGGTGCGCATTTTGGAATCGGCCCGGTGAAAAACTGGCTGCATGTCAGATATGGAATTATTTTTGACGGGTCACTGCCGGGGCGTTTTTTCCACTGTTCAGAGCCGATGGTGGCATTCGGAATCTCTGTGGCGCTCCGCCATGAAGAGTCGTCAAAAACAGCCTCTTTCCAGCCCCAGCGCTCTTCGGGAATGGTTTTCCATTGCGCATTTGAAACAACGCTAATGGTATTTCCGCCTTTCATTGAAACACTCAGTTCAAAAGCCAGGCCCCGGTGCCCGGCATGATTCAAGCCTTTGATCGCCGCGATATTTTCACCTTTGGCCATGAACGGTGTCACGTCATAGTCGCGCATGTTGCTCCATTCATCAACAAGGGCGACAAGGCGTCCGTTCAAAAAAAGTTCGTAACCGGTATCGCAGAATATTCTTAATACCGCTTTTTTGACGGCTTTTTCAATGATGAACTTTTTCCTGAAACAGTTCTCAATTTTCCCTGCTCCCCAGATACATTTCGGCGAAGAGGCGATGTCTCTGATTTTCATTCACATTATTCCTGTTTTATGACCCGAAATATTATTCACTTCAAATCTATTTCAAATGCGCTCATTGAATGGGCGGTAAATTTATGGGAGAAGCCGGAGCCGTTAAGCTCAACCGGAGCGCCGGAAACAACTTCTTTCACCAGTTCTTCCTTCAGGTTGTTTGCCGCGAGCTCTCCGTCAACTTTCCATACCTTCACAGCGGCAGGAACAACTCCATTGATTTTTATCGTGGTTGTAACGTCATTGAGCGAATGCTTGTTGAACACGATAAGATAGAGCTTGCGTTTATCCGCGGATAGACTCGCGCAGGTTGAGAGCGACGGATACTTTATGGCCGGAATGTCTGTTCCCCCCTCAAATGAGACCAGCGGGACGTCAGCTGTTGATGACACCAGCGTTTTGCCGAAATGCTGGTTCCAGAGCTGGAAGACATAGAATGCGGGCATTTTCTTCCAGGCGGACGGTTTTCCGGCGATAAGCTCAGACTGTGACGCAGTACTTCTTAGCATCCCCCAGTATTCATTTATAAACAACCAGTAATTCGCGCATTTTACATTATTCTCCGGCTTGAGCATCACCCGGATGTAATCACCGCAGAAGAGCGCGGCGGCGAACGAAAAGCGATAGGGCAAAGGCTTATTCTGGGCGCAGCCGACATTGTATTCTGTAATTTCAAGCGGGATGTCGCGGCCGGTGACTTCCTTGATGAATGCCCGCCGCTTTACCAGGAAGCGTTTCTCGTAATAATCGGAGGCGGCAAGACAGGCGCGGACAACCAGATCAGTTTGTTCCGCCACGGATGATCCTTCCTCCCAGAATCCGATGGGATAGTGATGATCGACGACGAAATCAATGTCATTTTTCGTAATTGAAAGCACTGGCTTGCTCCACTCATCATTACCATCGAGCAACGCAGATATTTTGATTGAAGGGTCAACCGCATGCATGCGTCTGGCGCAGTCAACAGCCCAGCGGGCATACGATTCGGCGGTGAATTCTTTCTTCAATGAATAAGTTTCATTGCCAAGTTCGAAATATTTGATGTTATACGGTTCTTTATGGCCCCACAATGCGCGTTTATCCGCCCAGGGATGTTTGCCGTCGGCAGGCGCGTTGCAGTACTCGACCAGGTTTGCAGCTTCTTCAGGAGAGCATTTAACTTCGCTCACGTTCATCAGCACTTCGGCGTTTATCGCCCGGCAGTATGTAACCAGTTCGTCAATGCCGAACTGATAATCCGGACGTTTTTCGACGGGGCCTACCGCATTCTGCCAGCGGAAAGAATGCACCATTTCACCACCCGGATACCTTAGAATTCTTATGCCCATTTCTTGCGATAATTTGAGTACATCCGTGCGCGGCTGGCGGGTTTGCGGATCCCAGACTCCTCCTCCGTTGACGCCCCATGAAGCCGGCCATTGGCCGCTTTTAGTCGTGACGCCAAGGATATTGTTGCCGAAGATAAGCTGGTTGACCGCACCCAGTTCCGCCGCGGCGTCGACAGTAATGCTGCCGTGCCAGTCCTCTTTCTTAATCTGAACAGCAACTGTTTCGGTTTTAAACTGTTTCACTCTTTTCTCATCATACGGCTCGATCGTGATTTCGTCATACCAGACTTTGCCCTTCACCTGCTCCAGTCCGATGTTCAGTGATACCGATTTGATTTTTGCCGGTATTTCAGTCACAAAATATACCCGTTTCCAGTCATAGGTTCCGTTCAGTAGATCAACGGCGGGATATTTTATATTCCCGCTGGCTGGCGTTATCACCAGCATGAGTTTGGGGCCGTTCCACGGGTTGGGTTTATCGGAAATATCTGCCGCTTTGATCAGCGCCGACACCAAAACCTTTTTTCCGGAAACTTCCTCGGGAGACAAGGCGACAGATAACACATTATTAGTTTTATCCTTGTCATTGGCAATAGCGGTACATTGACCGTTTTTACCCGTTTCTAAAGTAGACCAGCCGCCTATCCATTTACCGGATGCGCCTGCCGGGTTAAAAGCGTTTTTGAATGAAACTTCCTGCGCCGGAGCGGCGGAAGCGAACATAAACATCAGCGCTATCGCGCCAATAACGCGGGAGACCTTTTTTTTCATTTAACTTCCTCTTTAAAGATGTTGCATTCCGATGCAGTATTTTATAAGTTCATTTCCGGTTGTCATTGAGTTCTGTGCGGTCACTTCTGGACTGCCGGTCATTGCTGTTGGCGGAGATAGCCAGGATGATTGGAATGGCGTTACCTTTGGAAACGGCCTTCACCGAGGCAATGACTTTGCCAGGAGTCGGATTTACCCATTCAGAAACAAACACGCACTTATCGCCATCACGATAAACCACTCTGGCATTATCATAATCTTTTTCCGCCCACCAGTCGCCGATTTCAGATTTACAGCGCATCGGTGCGATAATCTTTGAGCCGTCGCTATAGGTGATTTCGTAATCGAGAATGCTCTCGCCCGGCGCGCCCTTAACATACATGGCGGTATGAAGGAAGAAAAGACTTTTGCACTTGCGCCCGATGGGGATTTCCGGAGATGCTTTCGGGAACTGTTCACGCTTCGGGCCGGCCAGAACGATGCAGGACTTGCCGCCGTTCTGTGCCGGATCGATGATCCGGAACGGCACTAGGCCGGTAATGCCGTCCATTCCCGGTTTGATATTGCGCAGGTCGGCATCCGCGCCGAAGCCGGCCCAGCCGCTGCCGGAGTTGTCGTCTTTGAACCCGCGGTTGACCGCCTTGCAGATATCGACATAGAAAGCGTCATCCTTGCTCAGGCAGATGACTTTGGTGGCACCGGGACCGATATCTTTACCTGGAACGGCATATTTTGAGATCGAATCTGACATGATATAAGCGAGCAGGTTTTCGACATACCGGGTCAGGGTGGCGTCCTTGCCGAAGCGGTCAGTGGCTTTTATCATCGAAATCATGTATTCGCCTTTGCCCATCTTGCGGTCGGTTATGATAGCCTTGGGGCATCCCGGATCATTATAATGTGATACAGCGGCGACACTGATAAATGAATCGTTGAGTTCCAGGCAAGTCTCGAATAGCTGCCGGTTGCTGCCGGCCGGAGATTCCCAGGCCATCTCATTTTCAATACCGGAAAAAGCCGGATGTTTCTTAAAATAGTGTTCTACAAATGAACCATCGCCCATCCGGTAAATGCGGTCGCCGCTGGACCACGGGATACTTCCGGTAACGCACTGTTCGAACATGAGCAGACGACCGCCGCCGACAATCCATTTAGCGATTTCAGTTCCGCTTTTAGACAGTGTTTCATCGATGGAATTTGCCCCGATCACCAGCACCTGGTACTGGGCAAGATCTTTGAAGTCTTTGATCTGAGTAAAAGGAATTTTCAACGATTTCAGGACTTTCTCGCTGGTCTTGGCCCCGAATCCTGCAAAGGTGTCGCCTGCAGTGTCATATAGCGCCAGTTTAACGGCAGGGAATTGTGTAATCCTGTCTCCGGAAGCAACGGTATAAATGTCATAGGTATTCTCGGCAATTTTTTTGCCGTCGGCGAGAATATACATTTCCAGGACGGACTTGCCTGAAGGACAATTTTTCGGAACCGTAAATTCGAAGGGAACATTCAGGTCGCCGCCTTGCGGAATCGCGATCTCTTTCTTCTCCAGCATGGGAGTGACTGAGCCGTCCGGACTACGGAACTGAATGACCAGATCGACAACCGCATTCGACAGCGAGTCATTGACAATCATTACCGGCGCTTTGGTCGAGGCGCCGCTGAAGAGATGATAATTGGTGATATCGGCAAACGCCTGTACCGGATAGAATGCCTGGCGGAACGCGAAGATGGGGTCGATGATCGCCAGTTTGCCCGGTTTCGGCCACGGGTTGGTTGCCAGGCCGTACCAGTTATCAGGATCAGCAAGCGACGCCATGCTGGCAGGGTCAATATTCAATGAAACCCCGTCATTAAATTTCCGGTTCATCCGGAACATTTCCAGATAGCGTTTGACGTGCAGCACGCCCTTGCGTTTCTTAAACTCCGGCAGGTCCGTATAATAATAACGGACGCCGCCGCTGTTCAGCCCAAGACGCGCCCAGGCCAGTTCCGGAGTCTTGCCAGTGATTGTTTTGATATACAAATCCTTGTCAAACATGTCTTTTGAAAGTTCAGGATTGAATATCCGGTAGTTCCCCGGATGGATGCGGTCATCGGCCACATAACCGGTTTCAGAATTGATAAAAGGCAGATTCGCGCCGAATTTTTCCTTGATCGCTGACGGTGTGTTCCTGATGTAAGGAATCACGCTCATGTAGGAGCCGTAGTAAACGCCGATATACTGATGGTCGTCAACAAAATCTACTTTGGCATTGTGCCTGTAGGTCGGACGTCCGGCAGATCCGCTGGTTGGACGCTTCTGCAGGTCAACCTCGTGCAGCGCTGCCTTGTATTTTTCAATGATTCCGTCATAGCTGCCGGAACTGAGCAGATGGTCGTAGAGCTCATTGCCGAAACTGATCAGGCAGAGTGAAGGATGATCGTGCCATGCGGTCATTGCCGCCTTGAAAGCCGGAAGATTCTTTTCCATCATGGGGACGCGGTAATCCTGTCCGCCGCCCGTTCCGGAACTCATGCCGTCGGAGGCCGTTTTGGGGATCACCCGCTGCGCTTCGGAGCCGTGCCAGTCGAAATTAACGATAAATCCGAGTTCGTCGCAGAGGTTCAGCAGAGTCTCATCCACGTCATTATGTCCGCTGTGCGGACGCAGAGTGTTGACATTCGCGAATTTCATGGTCAGCAGCGCCTCTCTGAGCCGTCCCTGATAGTTCGGCCCCCAGGCATTTTCCGGTATCGGATTTTTATCCCGGTCCTTCATCATGCGCCAGTAGTAATTAAACTCAAAAATGCGCAGATAAAGCTTTTTGCCGTTCAGGTAAAAATGCTGCCGCCCGTCGGCATCGGCCTTGATCGCCATGGTGCGGAAACCGAAGCGCGAAATTCCGGCGTCCTTGCCGTCCAGCTTGATTTTGCAGACATAGAGAAATGGATCTTCCGGGCTCCAGCAATGCGGATTTTCCAGCTTGATACTGAACCGGTTGGCATCGCCTTTTTTCGCCTCGCAGGCCAGCGTCCCCGCAAGCCTGCCGGACTTCGCTTCCTCGATGACTATTTGCGCTTTTGCAACAGGAACACTGCCAATCATTTCAAACTGGCCGTCAACCCTGCCTGCGGCAATATCGGAAGCAAGTTTGATCCGGCCGGCAAAAGGCACGTTCCGGATTTGCAGCTCCACCGGCGCGGTAATTCCGGAGGAAAAAATGTCGACATAGTCCAGCATATAACGTGAATCGATACATTTGACCAGAAGCGAGGCTTTCTGCCCCGGTTGCAGAAAAGAGGTGACATCGAATTCGAAAGGCGCGAAAATGTTGCAGTTATTCCCGACATAAGCTCCGTTGATCCAGACATCAGTCCTGAATCCGGCCCCGTGAAACTTCAGCCAGGCCGCGCCGGTCTCTTTCTTGAAATCCGGCACATTGATTGTACGCTGATAGCAGGCGATATACCCAGGTTTTTTGGCGCCGTAGGTATAGCCGTTGTCTTTTATTTGTCCGAGCGGCAGCGGGACATAAACATTTTTCCATGCATTAAAATCATAGCCTGGTTTGAGCAGTTGAGCCATATCATCCACGCCATAATTCGGTTCGAGATTAAAATAATCAACAAAACCGTCAATGCGTTTCAGCAGAATCTTCCATTCCCCGTCAAGCGGGAGTTTCACCCAGTCCTTCGGCACCGGGTCCAGGATGAAGCTTTCGTCCGCTTTGCGCTCCGTTTTAAAATCCGGAATCCGGTCTTCGGCGTAAACGTAACCCCTGGCCGGTTCCAGTTCAAGCGGTCCGGCTCCGAACGCCAAAACCGAATTCAGCGCCAGTATCAAGCACAGCCATGTTTTGGTCATGAAATAATATCTCCTCTGATAATAAAAATTTGATCGTGGTTGCAATAGAGCGGTTGTACTATTCCGCCGGAGCATATGAAATGGTAAACGACCATTTTGACTTGGCGCCGGGCTGATAGGTGACGGGTTTTTCATTCCATGGCATCTGCTGAGATATATCCAGGCGCAAATGGTCGTCTTTCCAGCTGCGGCCGTCGTAGAAGAACATTACAGAGCCCGGTTCGCCTTCTACCGTGATTACTCCGCCTGATACCGCGAATGCCAGTTTTTTAGCGAAAATCTTCAGGCTGTCGGCTTTGCTGTATTCGCGCGGAACTACGGCCATCAACTCCTTGCCTTCAGTTGTTTCCGCTTTATAACCGCATCCGGCAAAACTTAACGGAATTTCGCACAATGTTCTGAATATATTCATGTTGGCCGCCATTGGCACGGTGATTTCCACTTCATATTCGGCGCTGATGCGGTTGTGGGTTAAAGTGATTTTTTCGTTATAAGTTGCACCTTGCGGATATTTTTCATTGCCCAGGACTGCAGCCTTTCTTTCGATTATCATGGTGTCAGCATCCGGCCTGCTGATAGTGGAAAGAGATTTTTCCTGGAACTGAAAAAAGCGCGCATCGTGTTTATCCACGCCTGCAGCCGGGACATAGTCCCCGGAGAGAAACAAATGGCGGATGAAAACTTTGTCGCCGATTTTCAGATTCCTGATTCCTCCGTAGCTCGTGATCTCCGCGGAAAAACCGGAACTTTTGTACTGTGTGTCTTCGGCTGAACCTGTAAGCGGAATCAGCATACTTAAGACGGTCGCGGCGGCGAGAACACTTGTTTTCATTCCAAAAGTTTTATACATATTTCAACTCCTTACGGTTAATTGTTTTTTATGATGAAATCAATGCATCGAGATTGCTGCGCAGCAGTCCGGTGTTGTGTTTTATCCCTGCTGTAACGGCGGTACTCGTCATCCAGCCCGCATAAATGGTTTTCAATTCAGCCGCGATTACATCGATCCGCTGCTCCATCTGTTGCACATCGGTAAACGGCTTTTCTGAGCCGGATTTGATTTCACCGCTTTTGATTCCGGTGGCGGCGAAAATTACCAGCCGCCCCTGACCAAGTTCCGGTTCAGGCATCCAGGAAAGAGAGACAATTTTTCGTTCAGGATGCGGATTCTGCCAGTAACTCAAATAGAGAACGATTCTGGAACCCTCATAAGTCTCCCCCTCCCATGCCGCCAGACCGTTTTTTAGCAGCGGCCTGACATCCCACCAGTCATTGGTGTTGACCCCGGCAGTAAACGCCATCTCGCATTCAGAGCCGTCGGCATATTTTATCTGTACTCTGGCGGCAGTCTGTGATGCCCCCAAATAATAACCAAGGTTCAAAAAAGCAATGCCGTCGTAGTTTTCATTGTTCACAGGCAGCGATACAGCCGGAGTCCCGGCATGAATGGCAATACATGAAAGCTGATCATCCGGAGGCAGAATAAAATCAATTCCAGCGGCAGTAAGGCCGCCGGACGGCAACTCGAAATCCTGCACATGAGCAGGAAGGCAGTTATGAACAGAAGCATTGGCCGCCAGTTTTATATCCAGTGGAATCGAAACTCCGGATACTTTCCAGCGGAAGCGTTGTTCCGCCATTTGCCTGCTTTGGCAATATAACAAATTAAGGCTGGAGGAAATTCGCGCCATCGCCATAAAATATCCGGCTGCCGGAGCTGCCGCCGGACCTGGCTGTCCGAGCTCCGTTTTCAGCGGCGGTCCGTTGTGGCAGAGGCTTTGATCCAGCTGCATCAAATTGTCCGCGGACGCTGGCGGCATATCCAGAAATGACGCGGTGAAGCGTTCCATAAAAACCTGATATGATTCCTCCCTGACATGCCAGGAGAAGTCCGCCCCGGCGGCTATTCCGCACCACACTCCGGCCACCGAGCCGTTGGTATGCCAGAATGTAATCAGCAAACCTTCGCCCTGATTCATATGGGCGACCTGGGCAAAATTTTTATTGTTCTCGAAACGGGGCTGCCCGGCTGAAAGCGGGCTCCAGCTTCCCTGACCGGCCGCTGTACTCGCCAGGGTCTTAAATCCCTGGTCCCGGAAAAAGCGGAAATAGGGGTACTGACGGTAACGTCCGCTATACTGACCGTTCCAATACGGACTGAAAAGTTTTTGCCGTTCTTCACTGCAAATCCCTGCCGGATTGGTGAAGAGCTCAGGCTTTTTCATATTCCGCGCCTGGCCGTTATAGCACCAGTCGTTAATAACGATATCGCGGGGGAAAGACTGCAAAGTTTCCGGATATTTTATCAACATGTCGCCCCAGATTATCGGGGTTTTACCATGAGCGATAATCCAGCGGGAGAGCTCGCGATAGTAGTTTAAATATAGTTCGGCCAGAGTTCCGTTCGCCGCATGACGGCCGCACTCCGGGCAGAATTGCCCCAGCCGGAATACTTCATCGCCGGAAATATGGGCGTAACGCGAATCCGGGTGGAACTCCAGCACCTCTTCCCATAACTCCTGAACGAAACGCATCGTTTCCGGGCGGGACGGACACATTTCCGCAATCGAACCGGGAATTTCCTTTAGATGCGCATATTGCGGATGGCACAGATATTGTTCAGCATGTCCGAGCGAATCCAGCAGCGGGATTACTTCGATGTAATTGGCACGGGCGGTTTCCAGAAGATTGTGCAGTTCCTCGCGGGATAAAGGATTGTCGCAGACGTCGGCATGCCGCCGCCATGGAAAGCGCCCGTCATATTCCAGTACCAGGGTGTTGATTTTCAATTCGCCCAGATTTTCAATAACCTGCTTTATGTACGAATATACAGGATTGAAAGCATGGCCGAGGTTCATGTGGAAACCGCGCAACTTCAGGTCAGGCCAGTCGGTAATTGTCTCAATTGCGACCGGAGCATCGCCTGCCAGCAGACGTTTCAGAGTCTTAATCCCATAAAATGCGCCGCGCTCATTTGCCGCTGCGATTTCGATTTTGCATTTGCCGATTTCAAGCCGGTAGGCTTCCGCCTGAACAGCGGGTTCAAGACCGGGAAACAAAGTTTCCGGCGCGACTTTCCTGATAGTCAGAACCGCTATTGCCGCGTCACAGGAACAGAACCGGCGGTTACTGCCTGGAATCGGACGATTCAGTTCTCCGGCAAGACGTTTCGCGTTAAAATAGTCGCAAAAGCCGATTTTGTCTGATCCCTGATAACATCCGGCGCCGGACTGCCGTATTTTCGGCAAAGGTAACAGTTGCTGAGGCATTTAAAAATTATCCTTTATTTTTCTTTAATTGAGTTATGCAGCATCCGGCGTCAATTTATATGCAGCATTACTGGATGGGGTCCCAGATCAGCTTTTCAGCCGCAGTCCAGCCGCCTGGAATATATGAATATCCCAGGGTGTCATATTTGCGGTTCTGAGCATGGCCGTCAAAGAAAACTCCATTGGCGGTTTGCTTGCCGTTATGACGATATGCCACCCCGCCGGTGTCGATGGTTTCGCCGATGGTCCAGTAACCGCTGGCGCCAGTTGGATTGCTGCTCCATACATTGAGCTGACCACCACAAGCATCCATAAATGCTATTTTGCTGCTGGGTTTTCTTACTCTTACCAGAGAATAACCCTGCCATGGCGACCAGGACAGGTTGCCCATATCTGCGGCGTAAGCGCCGTTGACCGGACGCAACAGGGCTTTCCAGCCGGTATAGCCAAAACCTGCCATGGTGGTATCATTCTGCGCAGCCATGGCCTTCGGACAGAGCTTGTTAGCCGGCCAGAAATTAGCGGCAGTGGGTTCATTTTGAATTTGCAGAATCTGTAGAAGAGCCTGATTGGAATACCAGCGGGTATTGGTGTTTTGGTGAAAAACAGGAATCCAGCAGTCTTTATTTTCGTTGGCATACATTAGCCCGCCGGTCCCCAGCTGTTTAAGCAAATTCAAACAGGTGGTTTGACGGGCGGTGTCCCTGGCTTTGTTCAGCGCCGGCAGCAGCATCCCGGCGAGAATCGCGATGATCGCGATCACCACGAGGAGTTCAATGAGTGTGAAATTCGATTGTTTCCGGTTCTTCATTTTCGTGTCCCCTTTGTTGTTTGTTTCTATTATATTGCTTGACTGGAATCCGTTATTCATGCTTTTGTCCAATTATGCGCACTGTTATATCCCATCAGCCTTTTAACTTCATCAATAGCGTTTTTCTCGCAGGAGTCGCCGGTCCATGACAGCAGAAATTCAGCCGGCTCCATGACTAAACGGGGAATGCTGCCGTCATCCGGTTTGTTAATCAGCCGCAGCAAAGTTTCAACCGCGGTTTTTACAATTTTATCCGGATAGCACATGATGACGCCGACCAGCATTTCATCGCGCAGCGGTGGCGGTTCCCAGTTGTCAATAATATTGATAATGCACGGAAATTTATTTTGATAGCGCTGCAGCCGTTGTTTCAGGACAGTCATGCACAACGGGCCTTGAACAATCAGAAAATCCGGCGGATTCCGGCTGATGCGTTCAATACAGCTGTTGATGGAAGCGGCATCGAGCGAATTAACCGGTTCAATATTGGACTTACATCCCGCCCATTCGCAAGCCTTGATAAACGAATTGCACATCTCTTCGTTAGAGTAGGCAATCATCGTAATTTTTTCCGCCCCGTTCCGGCGGAAATATTCCACGCTTTTCCGCATGGCTTCCGTGAAATCATTCTCGACGGAATGGAACCGGTCATCCCGGCTGAATACCCTTACCATCGGATAATGCGCCCTGGCCAGCCGGTTGCATACTTCGGCATCCATGGCCAGCGAATAGATGATGCCGTCGGCATGCCGGTTCCGCAGGTCTTCAAGACATTTAATTTCCTTCTCCGGCGAATATTTGGTGGCTGAAATCAGCAGTTGAACGTCATGTTTGCTGGTCTCATCGATCAGCGTCGCCGCCGCCAGCGAGGAATATGGCAATGTCAGGTCGGCCACCACAAAACCGATAGTCATCGTCTTACCGGAGGAAAGCGCTCTGGCGGTATATGACGGAACATAGTCGAATTTTTTCACCGCCTCATCAATTTTAGCCCTGGTTGCGGCGCTCAGGCGTCCCGCCAGTTGATGCTTGTTCAAATGCAGAGAGACTGCCGTTTTGGACAGGCCTGTATATTCTGCTATATCTTTTAATGAAGTCCGCATCACTCATAATTCCATGTTAAATCGGTTTAACACTGATTATAATACATTTTTCAGATTTTGTCAATAGATGAATTGTGATATCAGGCAGTTTTTGTTCATATATATAAGATCGTGCTCAATTTTCAGTAGTTCTGATTCACGGAATTCAATGATGATGTCTTCCTTAATTTATGCGCGAAAAGCATTGCCGCCTGCAGAACAAACATTCTTTAATATAAACGTGTTACATAAATAAAACGGCGGCAGAATGATTCTACCGCCGCAGTTTTTTGGTTTTCGGGTGGAATTACTGGATGGGATCCCAGATCAACTTTTCTGCCGCCGATGATCCGCCAGTAATATATGAATATCCCAGTTTATCATATTTGCGGTTCTCGGCATGACCGTCAAAGAAGACGCCGTTGGCAGTCTGCTTGCCGCCATGACGGTATGCCACTCCGCCGTTGTCGGTTGTTTCGCCAAGGGTCCAGTAGCCGGAAGCGCCGGTGGGATTGCTGTTCCAAACATTGAGCTGAGCAACACATGCATCCATAAAAGCTATTTTGCTGCTGGGTTTCCTTACCCTTACTAAGGAATAACCCTGCCAGGAACTCCAGCCCAGATTACCCATACAGGCGGCGTAAGCGCCGCTGACCGGACGTAAAAGTCCCTGCCAGCCGGTATAACCGAAACCTGCCATGGTGGTATCGTTCTGTGCGGCCATTGCCTTCGGGCAGAGCTTGTTTGCCGGCCAGAAATTAGCGGCGGTAGGCACAATTTTAATTTGCATAATCTTGAGAAAGGCCGGATTGGACTGCCAGCGATGATTAGGCGTGGAATCTTCGTTGAAAACCGGAATCCAGCAATCTTTGTTTTCATTGGCATACATGAGTCCGCCGGTGCCTATCTGCTTAAGCAAATTCAAACAGGTGGTCTGGCGGGCGGTGTCCCTCGCTTTGTTCAGCGCCGGCAGCAGCATTCCGGCCAAAATTGCGATGATCGCGATCACCACGAGGAGTTCAATGAGTGTGAAATTCGTTCGTTTTTGAGTCTTCATTTTTGTGTCTCCTTTAACAGGTTGTTGTTTGTTCATATTGTAATGTTTATCCGGAAACCATATTCATGCCATCGTTTATTTTGGCGCTTAATATCTCATCAATCTTTTTACTTCATCAATGGTGTTTTCACAGGTGTCTCCCGGCCATGACAGCAGGAAATCCGCCGGTTCCTTGACTAAAAAAGGAATACCGTCGTCATCCGGGTTGTTGATCAGCCGCAACAGAATATCAACCGCCTTTTTTATAATTTTATCGGGATAACACATAATGACGCCGACCAGCATTTCATCGCGCAGCGGCGGCGACTCCCAGCGGTCAATAATGTTGATAATGCGCGGGAACTTTTTTTGATAGCGCTGCAGTTTATGCCTCAAGGCTGTCAGCAGCAGCGGCCCCTGAACAATCAGAAAATCCGGCGGATTCCGGCTGATACGTTCAAGGCAGGCATCTATTGTCGATGCATTAAGAAGATCAACCGGTTCGGTGTTGGATTTACATCCTGACTCTTCACAAGCCTTGATAAACAAATCGTACATTTTCTCTCCAGAACTTTGGAAGAGCGTATCGTCACATGCAATTATAGTAATTTCATCCGCTCCGTTCCGCCGGAAAAAAGTCGCGGCCTGCCGCATGGCCTCAGTGGAGTCCTTCACTGCGGAATGAAAATTCTTATCCTGATTAAATGCCATTACCAGTGGATAATGTTCTTCAATCAGCCGGTTATATAATTTTGTATCAGCGGAAGGAGGCGATAATGGATATATGATGCCGTCAGCGCGCCGGCTCAGCAGGTCTTCAAGGCATTTAACTTCCTTCTCCGGCGAATACTTAGTCGCAGAAATCAGCAGTTGAACATTATGTTTGCTTGTCTCGTCAATCAGCGCCGATGCCATCAGCGAGTTATACGGCATCGCCAGTTCAGCCACCACAAAACCGATAGTTTGCGTCTTTCCCGATGAAAGCGCTCTGGCCGTGTACGACGGAACATAGTTGAATTTCTTCACCGCCGCATCTATTTTAGCCCTGGTTGCGGAACTCAGCCGCGCTGCCAGTTGATGCTTGTTCAGGTGCATCGAAACTGCAGATTTTGACAGTCCAGTATATTCCGCTATATCTTTTAATGAAGTCCGCATGTTCAAAAAACTCCATGTTGAACCGGTTCAACAATGATTATAATACAAATCCGCGGCTTTGTCAATAGGTAAAAGAATGATGTTATAAAAATTTCATGAATAAATGGAAATTCGAAAAGATTAATATCTAAGCGAAAAAAATGGGGTGGATGACGGGACTCGACCCCATTTTGCAAAAAATCAGCCTCAAAAACAAGATTTAGCACTCTTGATTTTAAGTTTTTAAACGACAAAACGTACCAGTTACGTACCAAGTTATAACAGAAATGTAATTTTTCAAGCCTCTTTTTTCTGAAACTACCTTCTTAGTAAAAAACAACCTCAAAATAGTATTTATTATAGTATTTGCCCAAACTAAGTATTATAAATAATCAA
>CAIMFA010000915.1 GCA_903840185.1 uncultured Lentisphaeria bacterium
GAAGATTTTGAGAATTGGTTCGTATTCTGAGAGGCTGCCGATACCGGGGTATCGAAGGCCTCGAAGAGTGCGAATCCAAACTCGAAAAATCGCAACCGCTTTGCGACAAGAGTGTTGCGGCTGTATTTTTCCACTCATCATTCAGGCGATATTCATATCGCCAGTCAATCGGATCGAAAAAAACCAATCCACAATCCTGCTGGTCTATTCTTAAATTTTCAGCCGTGTAGAGTATTGTGAAACAGTGAAAATATGCAAGAGGAAAAGATGGCATCCCCAGGGGGATTCGAACCCCCGTTGCCGGGATGAAAACCCGGTGTCCTAGGCCTCTAGACGATAGGGACAACTGCGAAAAACGAGCCATACTTTAGGACTAAAATCGAGAAATTCAAGTTACAATATCTAAAAAATACTGTTTTTTGATAAACTATTTGAAAAAAATCGGTCGCTGCCAGCCGGCTTTATATTTCAGCGGAATGTTCGATGACAACAAACGGGATGCGGATAACTTACCTTATGAGCTTGGCTATCTGGCGGAATGCGGGGTGATCCGCGCTTCGCATCAGCATGAACAGATACGATTCCGCGGTAGTGACGATTGCCCCCTGGTGCCGCAGCAGTCTTAAGGCGGTTGTCATGTCTGACGGATTTCTTGAACTGAGCGTGTCTTCCAGCACGAACACCTGATAGCCCTGTTCCAGCGCGTCAAGCACGGTCTGCAGGACGCATACATGGGATTCGATGCCCATGACTGCTACAGTCTTCCTGGATTTCGATTTTAAACGGCTGCAGAAGGATGGTTCGCCGAAGCAGGAAAAGGATTTCTTTTCAATGACCGGCCATTCCGGTTTGAACAGTCCGGAAAGTTCCGGCAGAGTGTGACCCAGCCCCTGGGGATATTGTTCGGTAATGATTGTGTCCAGACCAAGGATGCCTGCGGCTTCAAGCATGATTTTCTGACGCGCCAGGCACTGCCCGGCGGAGCTCATGGCTTTTATCAGTTTCTCCTGCATGTCAATAAGCAGCAGTACAGCAGTCTCGGTGGCGGGGAAAAACATCTTCAGTTATCCTTTCAGATAAGTTTCTTCAGCAGTTCGGTAAACGCCTCAATGTCAAAATCCCCGCCTTTGTAAATCACGGAGCTGCATTGGGAGTTGACTTTCTCCAGGTCGCCAGGTGACGGCGCGAGTCCGGTGACCGCAATGACCGGAATGTTTTTCAAAGCTTCCTTGCTTCTCATATATTCGATCACTTCCCAGCCCGAACGGATGGGCATCAGCAGGTCAATTATGGCCAGCGCCACCGGCATCTCGTTGAGAATTTCGATTGCTTCGTCGCCGTTGCCTGCGGTAAGCACATCATAGCCGGCATTTTTGATCACCCGCTTATAAAAACTCAGCAGTATCTCATCATCATCGCAAATGAGTACATTCGAATTTGTTTTTTGACTGCTCATATTATCAGACTCCGGCATTGATATTTTAAACAAAAATATAGCGCTCTTGTTTAAAGGGTCAAATGTAATTCATCAACTTCTTATATTTTTCATGATTGTTTATCATTTGCCAAACTTTGCCGGAGAATGTCAATTGATTCATTCAGTCGCCAGATTCCCGACTACATGCTTGAGTCCTTGAAACACACGCATTCAA
>CAIMFA010000916.1 GCA_903840185.1 uncultured Lentisphaeria bacterium
TACCGCAGCAAATGGGGCCGGCGCATTCCGTTTATCATCTGGACCATGCCGTTTCTCTGCGGCAGTCTGGCCTTGATGGGGCTGGGCGATGATATTTGCGGGATGCTGCAAAGGAATTCGGAGTTTCTAAGAAGTTTTGCGCCCGCGACTGTTACCATTGCGCTGATTGCGGTTTTTCTGATCATGTTCCAGTTTTTTAACATGTTTGTGGGCTCGGTCTTCTGGTATCTGTTCAACGATGTGGTTCCAGCGCAGTTCCTGGCGCGCTTTATGGGGTTGTTCCGGATTGTCGGAACCGGGGCGGGAGCGCTGTATAACTTCTTTATTTTTAAATATGCCGAATCGAATATGCGGGAGATCTTCATCGGCGCGGCGGTGTTGTACCTGGTCGGTTTCGGGATGGCCTGCCTGATGATCAAGGAAGGCGAGTACCCGCCGCCGGAGGGGGAAAATGACAGTTCAAGCCGGGGCCTGAAGGGGATCCGGACTTTTTTCAGGGAATCCTTTTCGCATAAGTTTTACTGGTTCAGATTTCTTTCGACCTCCTTCGGCGCCATTGCCGGAGCAATCGGCACGTTCGGTATTTTCTTCAACCGGGAAATGGGGCTGTCGCTGGACCAGATCGGCAAAATCGGCGCCATCAGTTCGATTGCGATGATGGCGGCAATGTATTTCATGGCAATATTTGTTGACCGCTGGCATCCGTTGCGCATCACCGTTTATGGCGCACTGTTCGGCGTGCTCGGCAACTTTATGGCCATGGTGTGGATTTTCGTAACCCTGCCGGGGGAATATTTCTTCTGGCTGAATCTGGGCAATGCCGTGATCGGAGCGTTCCTGGGCGCATTAGTCGCTGTCGCCGGCCTGCCAACTGAAATGCGGATATTCCCGCAGTCGAGATTCGGCCAGTTCTGTTCGGCGCAGGCAATGCTCCGTTCAACCTTCACCGTGATTTCCGGAATGCTGGCCGGCTTGTTTATTGACCTGATCAGAAACCTCTGCCACGGCTCTGACTATGCCTACCGTTTCATTTTTGTATGGATTGTATTTTTTTCCGCAATCAGCGCGATATTCCTGGTGAAAGTGTATATCGAATGGAACCGGATGGGCGGCGACAAGCATTTCCATCCGCCCGCGCCCTGGAGTCCGGGCGGCATAGAGGAAATGCCGCTGGTGCCGATTGTCGGGCCCCAGACCAAATGGCTGAATATCTCCTTCATGCTGTTTGACGGGATAATGGGATTGTCGGTGCTGAGTATTCCCGCGCTGATGTGGTGGATGTATATGAAACACCAGATGTTTGCATTCAAGTGGTACGGCCTGGCGGTATTGCCGCTCTGCATCGCCGGATGGCTGTGCTGGATGATATTGAAGCGGAAGATCCGCCGGGACATTGCGGCGGCGCAAGCAGGGTCGCCGCTGCGCAACGGTATCCCTCATCACGGCATGCTGATTATCCTCAGCAGTAAATTTCTGCTGGCTGTCGGCGTCTGGGTGTGCCAGGTACTGGCAACCGTATTCCTGAACATGGAGGGCGGCGCGATTGTATTCGGCATTGCGAACGGGCTTACTAACTTCCTGCTGATCTGCACGGTATATCTGATGTGCAGAATTGAGCGCGGATTTTCCGTCACGGTCGATGAAAAGTATGAGGCCATGGATAATACTTCCACTCCGTCCGCGGCATAGTTGTCCTGAGGCAGGCTTTAAAAGACAGGGAGTCAGAATTCAGCGTTTGACTGCGGTACCCGCAGTTTTAGGAATAAGGAACGCTCAGGAATTTGAAAGTTCTTTCAAAGGAAATGAAAAGAGTAAGTCTCAAAGGCGCGGATGACTATGGAACCCGCAGTTTTATCAAACAAGAAACGAAAGATAAAAATAAAGCGTGACTGGTGACTGGTGACTGGTAAAAAAAAGACAAAGGTTTCTCTGTGCCTCTGTGTCTCTGTGATTAAGAATAAA
>CAIMFA010000917.1 GCA_903840185.1 uncultured Lentisphaeria bacterium
AATTTTTCTCCTGAAAAGTTAATCTGTAAATATCAGATACGACTAGAACAAGTAATAGAGGTAACTTCACTGACATATTTAGTATTTACAACTCTCTGTTTAAGGGTTCACCACGTCATCGAAATCAGTCAATGGTTCTGAATTACATAATTTCGTTCTGTCTTCTTTATATCTTATAGTGTTAAAAGATTTTATTTCTAAAAAAGGTATAATTCTATATTTTAATTTATAAAACGTCTTAAAACAGAAAACTCCCGCTAATTTAAGATAAACTATTAGAAAGTAGTGTCAAGTAAAATATAACAACCCTTGAATAAAATCTTGATACAGTTAAATTGAAATTATGCTTTTATTATGAGGTTTCTATGAAATGCCGACTGGTACTGATCTGGCTTTGTTTATTCACGAGCTTATCACTTTGGGCCGACGGCAGACTGTACACTATTGCCACATGGAATATGAAATGGCTGGGCGGCAGCGTCGGGCCGCTGGATGACACCAAAAACGAATACCGCTATGTAAATGAGATTTTAAACTCCAAAGCAACTATTTTCGCACTACAGGAAATTACCCCGTCTCATTCAGAAAACGATGTTGCGAAGTGTCACTACCTTGATTTGATTGTAGCAGAAATTAACAAAAAGCAGCTAGGCTGGACTTACTATGCTGATCTTAAAAATGAATCTCAGCGGCTGGCATTTCTTTATGACAGCAGCAAGTGGACTTTAATCGGAGTCAGGAGCATCGCGCCAGGCAATGCTTTCGGCGGACGGATGCGAAAACCGCTGCTGGGTTCCTTTAAAGCAGTAGATAATCCCGGACTGGTGTTGAATATCATTAACATTCACCTTAAAGCCTTTCCAGACTCGGCAGACATCCGCAGGAAACAGTTCATGCAGCTTACGGAATGGATAAAAAATAACCGCACAGCCGCATACACGATCATCTGCGGCGATACCAATATCTATAAGGATGAAGCCGACCCTGCGCTTCAGATTAGCGATGCAGGTTTTACGGAAGCGAAGAATGATGAAAATACTGCTATTCATGAGAATACTTTAAGCCAGCGCTTCGACCGGTTCTATCTCAGTCCAGGCATTCTGGAAAAGATCAAGGCTGCCGGTAAAGAGATCGGAGAAGCAAACGTTGTCGATTCCAAGCAGGAATCAGCCCACGGTAACTATAAGGAATATGCCAACAATGTATCAGATCATTTTCCGGTAACGCTAGTAATTAAACCTTGAAATCTTTCAGGAGGTCATTACTATATGTCATCACGCATCACATTAAATAGTGCCGGGCGATCTACCAACATTCCAGAAATTAACACATATCTCATGAAATAAGTAGTCGGTATATCCTTTTGTAGGAGCGCAATTTTATAAGACTGTATAAAACTTACGACATAAGAATACTAATTATGATCAGAGTCGGTAAATTATATGGGTGACTAAAAGTAAGACTGAAGAGTGTACTGACAATACGAAACCCATTATTGATGAACTCGCCAGCATAAATACCGAGCGGCCTGTAATAGAATCACAGATAAAAACCATTGAATCACAGCTTTACGGATTGCGTTAATAACAGAAATAATCTTCACTAAATAAGCTATGGTTTATTTAAACCGCAATATAGAGCCCTGTTAATCTCAAAAGATGACAGGACTTTTTAATTGGTACTTTGAGGTTTTTTAACTTTAAAAAAATGTTCTAAAAATGTTCTAAGTTTTTTTCATGAGTATGCTTTTTCAGGGTTTAGCAGGCATCGGCAGTATATTTAGCTTTGAGGGAATTAAATGGTACCCCGGGCAGGAATCGAACCTGCGACCACCTGATTAGAAGTCAGATGCTCTATCCTCTGAGCTACCGGGGCGCGTAAATCTGTAAATATGCCATGTTTTGATGAAAAATCAATCAATGGTTTCATTTTTCATCTGGAAAACCGGCTTGATGGTGATATTTTGCAATATATAAAACAGGAATATGTTAAATGAATATTGTTGTACTGGACGGATATACCGCCAATCCCGGGGATATTACCTGGAACGAACTTGAAGCCATCGGGCAGTGCCGCATTTATGACAGCACCGCACCGGGGGATGTCGTCGAACGCTGCCGCCGTGCGGAAATTGTTTTGACCAACAAAACCGCGTTGAACGCGGCAACGCTGGCCTTGCTGCCGGATGTACGCTATATCGGGGTGCTCGCGACCGGCTATAATGTTGTGGATGTCCCGGCCGCCGCCGCCCGCGGAATTATCGTCACCAATGTTCCGGCGTACAGCTCCGACTCGGTGGCGCAGACGGTTTTTGCCCATATCCTGAATTTATCCAATAACGTTGCCGGACATGCCGCCAGTGTCACTGCCGGGGAATGGGAGAATTGCGAGCATTTCTGCTACTGGAAAACCCCGCAGCTGGAATTGCACGGACTGAATCTGGGGATTCTCGGGCTCGGACGCATCGGTGCCGCGGTGGCGGATATCGGACGGGGCTTCGGCATGAAAATCATCGCGTTTGCCCGCACTCCGAAAGCCGCCGCGAACGAGGTTGAATATGTGGACATGACGGAACTTTTCAAACGCAGCGATTTTCTGACGCTGCATTGTCCGCTTACGCCGGATACGGCCGGCATTGTCAACCGGGAAAATCTGGCGCTGATGAAGCCGTCCGCATTCCTGATCAATACCGCCAGGGGAGGGCTGGTTGACGAAGCCGCGCTGGCAGCCGCGCTGAATTCCGGCAAAATCGCCGGTGCCGGTCTGGATGTCCTGACTGTTGAGCCGCCGCAGCCCGGCAATCCGCTGCTGAAAGCCAGCAATTGTTATATCACCCCGCATATCGGCTGGGCCTCCAAAGCCGCCCGTGTGCGTCTGCTAAGCACAGCAGCCGCCAATGTCCGCGCCTTCCTGAATGGCAGTCCGGCAAATGTGGTAAGTTGAAATAAATACAAGATTCAATATCCAATATTCAACTTATCGCGGCATAACCGCAACCAAAAAATACACCTTAACCACGAACCACTTAGCGCGGCCTAGCCGCAACCAAAAGGTTTAACAGGGATGGACAGGATATACAGGATAAGGAATTGGGTAGGGTCAGCCGCATAGCTATCAAGTTAAGGAATTTTGAACTGAATATCCAATAACCGGTCCCGCCCTGCGGGATCCCTTAGGGCGGGAAATATCCAATATCCAAGTTTTAACAGCCGGAAACCTAAAACCTGATTTCAATATCCAATATCCAACACGGAATATCCAATATCCAAGTTTTAACAGCCGGAAAACTAAAACCTAATTTCAATATCCCGTCCCGCCATGCGGGATCCCGCGAGGCGGGAGAATATCCAATATTCAAGGGGAACAGCCTGGAGCCATAAGACAGAAACTGGTATTACTGGAGGGTTGTGATCTGTCACAACCGTGTTCCAAGGTTTGATCCAGTCCTTCACCGGTTGGATATTGAATGTTGGATATTGGGTGTTGAAATGAGCTCATATCGGCTTAGCTTGATAGCTATGGGGTC
>CAIMFA010000918.1 GCA_903840185.1 uncultured Lentisphaeria bacterium
CTCTGTGCCTCTGTGGTTAAGTTTCAAAAAGGAGTTAGGAGTCAAGCAGAACCTATCAGTCCTATAGAACGGCGTACTGGATTCAGCAGCAGTCAATTTTAAAAACGTTAAAAACATAGAAGTCTAAAACAAAGATACTAAACCTATCCGCAACAAATTAAGGATTATCATGAGACACAATATTGTTAACCGGATCTTTACTGCCGCAACATCTGCCGTTATCTGTCTGGCGTTCCTGCCGTTTTCCTCCAGCGCCTGCACCCGCTGCGTCTATCTGGGACCGGATAACACTGTCATCGCCGCCCGGTCAATGGACTGGGCGGAAGACCCCGGCACCAATCTCTATTGCTTTCCGCGCGGCATGAAGCGCGACGGAGCGGCAGGACCTGATTCCATCACCTGGACCAGCAAATACGGCAGCGTAGTCTGCGCTTTTTACGAAGTCAGCACTGTTGACGGCATGAATGAGAAAGGTTTGGTCGCCGATGTCCTGTATCTGGTTGAATCCGACTACGGCAAACCGGACGGCAAAAAACCGGTGCTCTCAATCAGCGCCTGGGCTCAATATGTCCTGGATAACTTCGCCACCGTTGCCGAAGCGGTCGAGGCGCTGCGCAAGGAACCGTTCATCATCATAGCTCCCATACTGCCCAACGGCGCTCCCGCCCAGGGACATCTGGCGCTGTCGGACCCGACCGGAGATTCGGCGATTTTTGAATACATAAAAGGCAGGCTGGTCATCCATCACGGACGCGAATATCAGGTTATGACTAATTCTCCCGCGTTCGATCAGCAGCTGGCGCTCAATAAATACTGGGAGCAGATCGGCGGACTGGTCTTTCTGCCCGGCACCAACCGGGCCGCCGACCGGTTCGCCCGGGCATCGTTCTACATCAACGCGATCCCGCAGACGAATGACCACAAGCGGGCTGTGGCATCGGTGTTCAGCGTGATTCGCGGCGTATCAGTCCCGCAGGGCTTCACCACTCCGGGCCAGCCGAACATCTCCAGCACCATCTGGCGGACGCTGTACGATCACGGTAAGAAAATCTTCTATTTTGACTCAGCCACCAGTCCGACAATATTCTGGACGCCGCTGGCGGACATGGATTTCAGCGAAGGAGCCTCTGTGAAAAAATTGACCATTTCCGGCGGCGAAACCTATAGCGGCAGCGCGGCGGCAATGTTCACCAAAGCCGAACCGTTCAAATTCCTGCAGGCTGTAGCAAAATAAATTCCCGATATTGCCCCCGGCGGCCCGCCGGGCGTGATCCAGCGGTACCGCAGTCGCGGAATTGGTCGCCGGAACGACGGTCAATAATGCCGCTGCGGAGAGCGGCGTTCCCAGGGTTTCCTTCACTCTTCCAGCCGCCGGAATTCATCTTCCCCATAGAAAATGCTGATATTTTATCAAAAGGACGCAAAATGTCCTCCCCCGCGCGTTATTTTTTACATGTTGAATGATTGTTATTATTGCCTTTTGAACGATAGAGGTTATTTTACAGGATGAAAAGAAGAGAAATTTTAATCATAAGGGACAGGCATGTTCGAACAAACCTTTAAGAATATTGACGACATATTGCACAAAGACGCGGGCTGCGGCAGTGAACTGGATTATGTTGAACAAACCTCCTGGATTTTATTCCTCAAATATCTGGACGACCTGGAATGCGACAAAGCCACCGCCGCCGAACTCACCGGCAGAACCTATACGCCGATCATTGACAAGGAATACCAGTGGAATACCTGGGCTGCCCCGAAACTGGCTGACGGCAGAATTGACCATAATGCGCTTTCCGGCGATGACCTGGCCGACTTTGTCAACATCAAGCTTTTCCCTTACCTGAAGAAATTCAAGACCTCCGCCGAAAGCGCCGACACCATTGAATATAAAATCGGCGAGATTTTTTCCGAACTGAAAAACCGCATTCAAAGCGGCTATAACTTGCGCGAAGTAATCAACCGCATCGACGAACTGCGTTTCCGCACCCATGCCGAAAAACACGAGATGAGCCATCTCTATGAAGATAAGATTAAAAACATGGGCAATGCCGGACGCAACGGCGGCGAATATTACACCCCGCGCCCGTTGATTAAAACCATTGTAAAAGTGGTTGCCCCCGAAATCGGACAGAAAATCTATGACGGCGCGGTAGGTTCGGCAGGCTTTCTGGTCGAGGCGTTTGAATATTTGAAGCACAGCAAAAAACTCACCACTGACGATACTGTCACCTTGCAGAAAAATACTTTTTACGGCAAAGAGAAAAAATCGCTGGCGTATATTATCGGCACCATGAATATGATTCTGCACGGCGTGGAAGCCCCCAATATTGTCCATACCAACACCCTTGCCGAAAATCTGGCCGACATCCAGGAACGCGACCGCTATGATGTGGTGCTGGCCAATCCGCCGTTCGGCGGCAAGGAACGCGCCGAAGTGCAGCAGAACTTCCCCATTAAAACCGGCGAAACCGCCTCGCTGTTCTTACAGCATTTTATTAAAATACTCAAGGCTGGCGGCAGGGCCGGCGTGGTGATTAAAAACACCTTTTTAAGCAATACCGATAATGCTTCGGTAAGTTTGCGCAAACTGCTGCTGGAAAACTGCAATCTGCATACTGTGCTGGATCTGCCGGGCGGAACCTTCACCGGTGCGGGCGTTAAAACCGTGGTGCTGTTTTTTGAAAAAGGCGCGCCCACGCAAAAGGTTTGGTTTTACCAGTTGAATCTGGATAGAAACCTGGGCAAGACCAATGCCCTGGCCGAAAAAGACCTGGCGGAATTCGTTGAACTGCAAAAGACCAAAGCCGACAGCGAAAATTCCTGGACGGTCAACGTAAAAGGCATTGACCAGACTACTTTTGACCTGAGCGCCAAAAACCCCAATAAGAAAGAAGAAACCGCCTTGCGCCAGCCGAAGGCAATTTTGGAAGAGATGAAAGCCCTGGACGAAGAAAGCGCAGAAATTCTAAACTCAATTTTGGGGCTGATATGAAGCAAGTATGGGAAAGAAAAAAGCTTGGCGAGGTATGTAAGGTAATTGCAGGGCAATCCCCGGAAGGTAAATTCTATAATTCAGAAGGAAATGGTTTACCATTCTATCAGGGAAAAAAAGAATATGGAGAAAAATTTATAGGGGAACCTACAACTTGGACAACTGAAGTAACGAAGGAAGCAGGCGCGGGTGATATTTTAATGTCAGTTCGTGCGCCAGTTGGTCCAGTAAATTTTGCAACTCAAAAGATTTGTATTGGTCGTGGACTTGCAGCAATAAGAGCAGAAAAGTTAGTTGATAAAGAGTTCCTCTATAATTTTTTAGTTAAACATGAAAATGAAATTGAAGGAAATACAGGTGCTGTTTTCAATTCAATAAATAAAAAGCAAATTGAAAATATTGAAATCCCACTTCCCCCGCTCCCGGAGCAGCAACGCATTGTAGCCATCCTGGATGAAGCCTTTGCCGCCATCGCCAAGGCAAAAGCCAATGCCGAACAAAACCTCAAAAACGCCAAAGAACTGTTTGAGAGTTATTTGCAGTCGGTGTTTGAAAATAAAGGCGAAGGCTGGGAAGAGAAGAGATTGGGGGATAAAAATCTTTTAGAGATCATTGATGGGGACCGTGGCAAAAACTATCCTACGATAAAAGACTTTTTAGATGAAGGGTTTTGTCTTTTTATGAATACAAAAAATGTTAGACCAGATGGTTTTGAGTTTAACACGACAATGTTCATTAACGAAGCAAAAGACAAATCAATGGGTAAAGGTAAATTAAGAAGAAATGATGTTGTAATGACTACAAGAGGTACAATTGGGAATCTCGGAGTTTACAACGACGAAGTTGAATTTGAGCATATTCGTATTAATTCAGGGATGCTAATTTTCAGACCTAACCAGACTCAAATAATTTCTGAGTATCTTTTTGAAATATTGAGGTCTGGGATTATAAAAGAGCAAATTAAGAAACACGTGTCAGGTGCAGCACAGCCTCAACTGCCAATTAAAACTATTGTAAATTTTACAGTTCCTATTCCTAAATCATTAAAGACTCAACAAACTATCGTCCAAAAACTTGATGCTCTTTCTGCCGAAACCCAAAAATTAGAAGCCATCTACCAGCGGAAAATCGAGGATTTGGAGGAGTTGAAAAAATCAGTCCTTCAAAAAGCGTTTAATGGCGAATTTAACACTTCAAAAGAGATAGCAGTATGAATGAAGCGGAAACCAGAGCAGAACTCATCGACCCCAAGTTAAAAGCTTGCGGCTGGGGCGTGGTTGAAGGCTCTAAAATCCTGCGTGAATACCATATTACCGCAGGGAAAATACAAACCGGCGGGGTCAGGGCAAAGAAACTCACGGCGGATTATGTACTGGTTTACAAAGACATCAAACTGGCGGTAGTGGAAGCCAAGAGCGATGAGCTGGAAGTCGGCGAAGGCGTGATGCAGGCCAAACAATATGCCGAAAAACTGAAACTGGAAACCACCTACGCCACCAACGGCAAAGAGATTTACAGCATTTGCATTAAAACCGGCGCGGAAGGTCTGGTTGCCAATTACCTTACCCCCGATGAACTGTGGAATAAGACCTTTGCCGTTCAAAATGCATGGCGCGATAAATTCAGCGCGGTGCCGTTTGAAGATAAAAGCGGGACCTGGCAGTTACGCTACTATCAGGAAATAGCGGTTAATAACGCCCTGGAAGCAATAGCCAGCAACAAGCAGCGTATTTTATTGACCCTGGCGACCGGAACCGGCAAAACGGCGATTGCGTTTCAAATCGCGTGGAAACTGTTTCAGGCACGATGGAACTTGAAGCGCGACGGCAGCCGCA
The DNA here is from genome assembly GCA_903840185.1 of uncultured Lentisphaeria bacterium. Lineage (GTDB taxonomy): Bacteria > Verrucomicrobiota > Lentisphaeria > Victivallales > Victivallaceae > CAIPAT01. Next base: position 4,831 of record CAIMFA010000918.1, read on the forward strand.
GGCCGCGCATTCTGTTTTTAGCCGATAGAAACATTCTGGCGGATCAGGCATACAATGCTTTTTCCGCCTTCCCGGAAGATGCGCTGGTAAGGATCAAGCCTGGCGAGATTAGAAAAGGCGGCAGAGTTCCGACCAACGGCAGTATTTTCTTCACCATTTTCCAGACCTTTATGTCCGGCCCGGCGGTTGAGGAGTTAGCGAAAGTAGCTGAAGCTCCTGAACCTTATAATGCCGCCGGTATTCCGTCCGAAAATGAGTGTTACTTCGGTCAGTACCCTCCCGATTATTTCGATTTCATCGTCATTGACGAGTGCCATCGCGGCGGAGCCAATGACGAAAGCAACTGGCGGGGGATTATGGAATATTTCTCGCCCGCTGTTCAACTGGGTTTAACCGCCACCCCGAAACGCCAGGACAACGTTGATACCTATAAATATTTTGGCGAACCGGTTTACATCTATTCCCTGAAGGAAGGGATCAACGACGGATTCCTGACACCTTTCAAGGTAAAGCGGATACAAACCACGCTGGACGATTATATCTACACCAGCGATGACCAGATAATCGAAGGCGAAATAGAGGAAGGCAAGCTTTACACCGAAACTGACTTCAACCGGATCATTGAGATTAAAGTTCGTGAAGCTAAGCGAGTTCAGATTTTCATGGACCTGATAAACCAGAAAGAAAAATCAATTGTCTTTTGCGCCACTCAGGACCATGCCGCCGCGGTGCGCGATCTGGTCAACCAGGACAAGCAAAGCAAAAACCCGAACTACTGTGTGCGCGTTACCGCCAATGACGGCGAAAGAGGCGAACAGTTTTTAAGAGAGTTTCAGGATAACGAAAAAACCATTCCAACCATTTTAACCACTTCGCAAAAACTCTCCACCGGCGTTGACGCGCGGAATATCCGCAACATCATCTTAATGCGCCCGATAAACTCCATGATCGAGTTTAAGCAGATAGTGGGACGCGGCACCCGGTTATTTGACGGCAAGGAATTCTTTACCATTTATGACTTTGTCGATGCCTATCACCATTTTTCCGATCCTGAATGGGATGGCGAACCGGTGGCAGAGGAGCCCTGCGCCAAATGCGGCAAGAATCCTTGTGTTTGCGGGAAACAACCGCCGCAGCCCTGCAAGCGATGCGGACAGCGGCCATGCATTTGCATAATAGACCCGCCGCCGCCCTGTGGTAAGTGTGGTCAGCGGCCCTGCCAGTGCAAAAAGAAAGTAAAGGTAAAACTGAAGGACGGCAAGGAACGGCAGATTCAGCACATGGTTTCAACTTCATTCTGGAGTGCCGACGGCAAACCGATTTCAGCCGAGGAATTTTTGAATAATCTGCTTGGGGAACTGCCCAATCTTTTCAAAAGCGAAGAAGAGCTGCGGACGCTTTGGAGCAATCCGACGACCCGGCGCGCATTGCTGGAGAAACTGGAGGATGCCGGGTTTCCAAAATCAGATTTACTGATTATTCAACAACTGGTTGACATGGAAAAAAGCGATTTATACGATGTTCTGGAATATGTGTTCAATGGCGAATACATTGCCATGACGCGGGAAGCCAGAGTAGCGGCGGCACAAGCCACGATCTTTGCCCTGCTCAACGACAAGCAGAAAGAGTTCATTGAATTTGTATTGAGCAAATATATTGAAACCGGCGTGGAAGAACTGGACCAGGATAAGCTGCCGATCCTGCTGACAAACAAATATCATTCGCTGGAAGATGCAAAGGCCATTCTGGGCAACGTTGCCAACATCAGCAAGCTGTTCATCGAATTCCAGCAGTATCTATACAAGCAAGACGTGGCGTAATAGTTTTAGTATGAGAGGGAATGATGTGTAAACCAGAATACATCGCACCGTACCGTCCGTCGGAATGTCCGGCGTGTCATTCCGCTAATCTTGTAAAAGTGATCACCGGCTGTAACTGGCATGACACCGAAGAGGATGAAGAACTGTGCCGGGCTGGCAAAGCGGTGAAATACGATGGTTATTGCTGCATTGATGACATGCCGAAATGGCAGTGTCCGGACTGTAAACAGTACATCCACAAAGCGCCAACGGGGAAAATATATATTTTCAAATTGAAACCGGAGCAATGTCCGGTATGTAATTCTCCGCGCATCATGGACGTAATATACGGCGATCCGTGTTTTAGAGGTGAATTGCGCCGGCAAATCAGAAACGGCGAAGTGGTTTCAGGAGGATGCTGCATAACGGACAATTCCCCGGCCTGGCAGTGCCGCGACTGTTTACAAGACCTGCATTCAAGTTACCCATTATAGCAGTTATAAAACAACTGGTTGAAAATCTGATTTATATTGCCGTTTCCTTCGTGCCGCGCCTCCGGCGGATAAGCCTTTCGCGGTAAAAACTGCAAAATATTCTCGCCAGATCATGATTTTCAAAAATTCACTTTGCCGCGTTATTCGAGCCGATTTCCCAATTCCCGGTTGACAAATTTACTAATAGTAAAAAGAGCCCGCTTCGCGGGAGTGGGAAGCGAGACAAGCGAGACAAGCGAGACAAGCGAGACAAGCGAGACAAGCGAGACAAGC
>CAIMFA010000919.1 GCA_903840185.1 uncultured Lentisphaeria bacterium
TCATCAGGGCGTTGTTTTTAGCTTGACATTTGCCTTGCTTAACGGCATGAAGAACCGAATAGAGCTGGTTATTTTGAAAATGCAACTCTCTTTCGTTATCCCAGTATTCGCAAGTCGCGCAGATTTTCTCCTTAAAACGTCTTTCCATTGTTGCCATATTAACAGTTCCGCGTTATGGGTTAAATCTATTTCCCGAACATTCCGGTCAGCGTATTATAAACTTTCTCATTAATTTTTACTGCAAACTTAATTAATCTTCCGCCATTTACCCTTGAAGCAGTAATTGCAGGTGGCTCCTGGAACCGGATCAGCTTTACCGTTTGCCCGGTACGCTTTAGCCGAGCATCCCAGTGGAACGCCGCCCCTGGATATGCTGTTGTTGCACTTGACAAGGCCGCAATGATCACATTTGCATATATGAATCGCTTTTTCTTTGCATACCGGACAAACGGTCATTTTCGCGTCCTTTCTCTATAAGGTAATATAATTAAACTCCATCTCTGCATCAATAAAATGCTTCAATTTGCGTTTTCAAACCGCATTCCGCATTATTTATCACAATTTTTCCCCGATCCCAAGCCAAGTTTCACGCGGAGGCGCGGAGGGCGCGGAGAGAAAGAACCATGAAAATATAGTCGTCAGCGTGTTAATGCGTTGTCCGCATTAACGCGCTGACTCTGTTTTGTCTCAGTGTTCTCAGTGAACTCTGTGGTAAAAAACTCCGCGTTCTCCGCGCCTCCGCGTGAAATATCTGTCATTTGTTTGCATCTTTACAGAATTTGACTACGCCGTCAACGATGACATAGTTTCCGATCATTAACGCGATGCTCGCTACTGTGATTCCGATGACCATTAGTGTTTTCATTTTTACGTTTTCCTTTCCAGACTGTTGTCTGCTTTATATCTATTATTATACATTGCAGGGATTGCCATTTTATGTCGTAGCGGAATATTTTAACCAGGCAGGATTATCCACAGATGACGCAGATGTACGCAGATGAAAAAACTGGGATGTTTACCACAGAGGACACAGAGGAAAAAAATACAGCGGATGAAAGCGGCGTTGCCTTATTCATTCACTGACTACGTTTTTCTCTCCTTTTTCGTGTTCTTTCGTGTGGTTCGTGGTGGAGATGGATTTCTCCGCGCTCCATGCGGTTGAAAAGAATTCTTCATCGCGATCGATGAGTTTTCTTTGACGCTCTATCCATTGGCCGTCAATATTCCTTATTTGTGTATAGTAAGTTTCTTCGGCCGCTTTCTTTGCAGCGCGCTTCCGCATTGTTGAAATTAAATAAAGGACGATTCCAGCGGCATTCAGCACCATTCCTGTTTTATAATATGAAAACAGCATTAATATTGTGCCGATGACGATATAAGCAATTATTGCGCGCCTCGCCTCTTTCTCATCTCTTTCATCAAGCGAATAAAAGTTTACAAAACCCATGATTCACTATTCCTTTCGTTACTACTGTCTGCTTTATATATTATATCATAGCCCGGGACCATTGCCATTTTATGTCGTAGTAGAATATTTTTACAGGGATGAACAGGATGGACAGGATGAAAATACATGTCAGCGGATGAATACGGTGTTGCCGTATTCATCTGCCGAATTATCTTCTTTTTGCGTTCTTTTGTGTCTTTTTTGGACAAAAATTTTTTTTGGATTTCTCTATCCGCGCCTCCGCGTGAGATAATGTCTTATCTGCTCCACAGGGATATTTCCTGAGAACGCCTGGATACGAGCCAGGAATTCGGCGATTTCTCCCCCGGCGACAATACAGCTTTGCGCAGTTCATTCGGAACGTCACCATAGTCCCGTTTTTGATTCAGCAATCTGAGGATATTGCCGTTGGTGAATTCCGGAATGGACGTGCTGTAAATATAAGAGATAAGTGCGTCTTTCTGATGCCTGGTCAGCGGAACTTCGACAACTGTATCCAGATAATTGTCAATAATCCTGATATTGCGCAGCAGCCGCCAGTTCGCCATATTTTCGGTAATGGCGTTCTTATTTACGGGATTGGACAAATCATAATCGCGGTCGCCGTAACCGATGACACGGATGCCGTTGCGCACAAACCAGGTCGCGTGAAATCCCTCAATTCTTCTCAGAAACATATAAATATCCTGATATTGCGCCGGAACGGTGATCTGACGCGGTTCAACATCCCATAATTCAAAGGCCGGCAAAGCTATATTTATTGCCAGAAGCATCATGATTATAATATTTTTCATCGCCAGTTCTCCTTAAATTCGATTTCTTCCGGATGATTTTTCTCGCACGAAGCCACAAAGCCGCGAAGAATTATTTTTCACCATGAAGAGCATGAAGGAAATACAAAGTAGTCAGCGAACAATGGCCCATTATTCACTGCCTTGTATTATTTGCTTCATCCTGTATATCCTGTCCATCCCTGTTAAAATAATGGAGCACTCCCGCTATCCACTATCTCCTTCCCCATCCGCCGCCGGAATAACAGCCGCCGCGATAGCCGCCCCATCCTCCTCCGCCCCAGCCGCGATAGCAGGGATAATTACCATAGCCATAACGCCAGCCGCAGTTCGCCGACCATCCGTAAGTGGAATAGCCATAACCGTAATTAGACATATAGGCCAGGTACGCTCCGGAATAGTTGATTACCGGCTGAACAGTTCCAGCGGCAATGACCGGATTGGAATATACCGGGCCTGCGACATATCCGTTCACCACCGGATAAACCGGCTGCGGACAATCCATTGCGGTAATTACGGGAGAATATATCACCACCGGCGCTGGAGAAACAGCCGGAATGCCGACCAGTGGAATTTGTGCCGGTACAATCGTTCCGGCAACAGGTACGACAGGAACATTATTAACAACTGCCGCAGGGGCAACCGGATAGTACACCGGTTCCGGCACCGGGCCGGGAGTTATCGCAATACCGCCAACCGGAGTCTGAACCCCGATATAATCTTTAGTGACCCCGACATTAGTTACCGGAGTATTCACGGCAACGCCATAAGGGGAAATGCCGATATTGGCGACCGGGGTGTTGATGCCGATTCCAGAAGGCGAAACTCCGACAGCGGCTCCCGGCATGGATGCTTTGGCTTCCTGCGTTGACAGCCCTGCATAGGTGGCGGGTGTGGCGACTGCCGCCGCTTGCGCATTAACGCCGGCGGCGATTACCGGCGATACGCCGCTGACGCCTTGAACTGAAGCCTGATTCCCTTGAATCGGGTTATTCTGCATCTGCTGCTGCAGATACTGTTCTCTGGTTGTGGTTTTCGGAATAACATATTGCGGTCCGGGTGTGCCCGCCGCAACAGGCGTCCGCGGTACTTCTGCCGCGGCATTGTCCGAAGACTGGTCTGTTCCGGCCATTTTTAGAATATAAGCATCATATTTCGCCTGATCAAACCCGAAACGTTTCTGGTCTGCCGGGTTCATATTGTTATATGATATCCATGCCATATTCTGGCCGCGTTCATTGACGGTGGTGTTGGCCACTACTCCAATGGCGTTGGTTTTGCAGATACTCAGCACATCGTATTTGGTGCCATCTTTTCCGGTAATAATTTCAGCATTGAGATTTAGAACGGCCGTTATCGCAACTGCGATAACCCAAACAGTGATTTGCAGCGTTTTCATTGAGCCTTCTCCTTTTATATCAGACGTTTCTATATGCCATCATGATATTTTGGTTATGCTGATTATTCTACCCGCAATGGTCTGCCATTTTGCGTCGCGGCTGAATATTTTAACAGGGATGAACAGGATGGACAGGATGAAAATACAAGTCAGCGGATAATTGCGTTCTACGCAATCATCCGCTGACTCCAGAACAAGATTTCACTGAGTCGTTCCGTTTTCTGTTGTTTTGTTTCGCCATGCCCGGAACTTTTCAAGGTCAGTTTTGACCGTTTTCAGGCACAGGCCGATAACAATCATATCATCCAGCATGCCGATGCCGGGGATAAAATCCGGGATAATGTCAAACGGGCAAATCAAATATGCCAGGGCGGCACCGATCGCGGCAATTGATTTCCACGGCACATCCCGGTATTGGCCTTTGCCATACGCGGAGAGCATGGCGAACAGATCGCAGATTTCTTCATACATCTCGGCGATGACACCTTCTTTAGCCTTGCTTTTACCTTTCTCCTCGTCATTCAAAACGCCTGCGATGTCAGCTGCGGAGAAATTGCCGGCTTTACGCTTGAATTCTTCATTGCACTTTGATTCATTTACCATGATACTAACCTTTCAATTATAATTTGCTGTTGTCAACAGTTTTAACCAATTTTTTTCATCTCGAAAGACCCAGCGCCAAAATATTTAAACAGGATGGACAGGAAAAGACGATAAATGCAGGTTCACGCGGAGGAAAGACAAATACAGCCTCACCATGAAGTACATGAAGGAAATGAAGATAAACATTGAGTCAGTGTTTGTATGCGGATGTCGCCGCATACATACGCTGACTTTGTTTTTACCTCCGAGTCCTCCGTGTCCTCTGTGGTAAACATGTATTCCCTGGCTCCCAATTTTGTGTAGTTCGTGGTAGACATGGATTTCCCGGCGGCAAAATCATGTTGTTGTGGCTGCGGGTTCCGGATCATCATTGGCGGCGGTGCTTGCCGCCGTGGTGTCATCCGCGTCTTCAGTCTCGTCGCCTTCTTCAGCGGCGGCGCGTATTGATGCATCAATTTCAATGTAATTCTGCACGATCCGGTAAGCGGCATAACCGACAGCGGCTCCAATTGCGACTTTACATAAGCTGTTCATTTTCATTGCTCCTTGTTCTTAAAATTAAGTGTTGGCTGGTTTGTTTTCCGGTTCATTGCCGCCTGCTGCTCTTGCGTCGCATGACTCCGGCTCGGCGATGCAGTCAGCCGGTAAATCGTCCGTTGTATCGCCGGAAGAACAACTGCAGCAGTTCTCCAGTTCTTTTTGTTCCATATAGTCATCGTAAATTTTGCAGGCAGCTACTCCGGCGACGATTCCGATTGCGATTTTCCA
>CAIMFA010000920.1 GCA_903840185.1 uncultured Lentisphaeria bacterium
AGCTTTTATTACTAAATAAAGTAAAAGGCGTTACAAGTTTTCCTTGTAACGCCGCCGATATGAAATCTCAATGGAGGTATAAATCTATATGAATACCGGAGTAATCATTTCCAGCGGCACCGGGACTGTCTGTTTGAAGTCCAGTGAGCGTATTGCGAGCTGAGCAAGATATGTCGCCATATAGCCGGCCATTTCGTCGCATGGCGACGGCTTGTCGTTCAGAATGGCGTCAACAAACCCGCTGAGCATGCTGTAATGGCCTTTATCCACGATAAAAGGTTTTGTATATTCGTATTTTTTGCTGTTGCCGGCGATGCCTTTGGCGCGGATTAAATATTTCTTCATATAGGCATGGATACCGTCTTCAGGCACTTCGTCTTTCATGCAGTCATGCTGCATCGGGAAGACTTCTTTCTTTGCGCGGGGAATACCGTAGTATTCGTTTTCAACAAAAAACAGATTGCGGAAAAGCGCGGCATTGGAGGTTACCTGATACATCTCCTTCGGATAATCAAAAGTTCCGGAGCAATGAAAAACAAGGGTGACGGAATCGCCGCCGGAGAATTTCAAATTAAAGCCATGGCTGAGACGCCTGGAACCCCAGGCCTGGATTTCAACCGGTCTCTGGGGAGCAAAAAACCAGCACGCCAGATCCAGCCAGTGAACAGTCTCGCCGATAATCTCGCCGCCGCCTTTAAAGGGCTGCATGTGAGTCAGAGCGTAAGAGGAGCTTTCATCCTGAACCGTAATCATCATGTGACTGGTTTCCTCTTCCGCCATCGGCGGACGTTGAGCTTCCCAGTAGCGCCATGGCTGATGTTCAGGATTTTGACTGTGGTCAAGCCATTTCGCCCGCAGCGCCTGCATGGATGGAGCCATCCGGCGATTGAAGTCCACGCACAGCTTGATGCCGCTGCGGCGCACGATACGGATAATTTTGAACGCTTCCTCCTGTTCCATCGCCATCGGCTTCTCGCAGAAAATATGAATGCCTTTAGCGGCGGCAGCCTCGATTATCGGCAGATGCACTTCATGAGAAGTGGCAATTTTGATCATTTGAACTTGCGGATCGTTCAGGACATCCATAAAATTTGCAGTAACACCCGGCACGCCAAACTTTTTGCCCATCGCTTTAGCGCGGGCCAGGTTCAAATCGCAGCACCATTTCAATTCAGTCTGCGGATGCTTTTTAAAATTCGGAAAATCCTGGGCTTCCGCGAATTTTCCGCAACCGATCTGCCCGACAATAAGTTTCTGTTTTTTCATCATTTATACCTCGGATATTTTGACTACACGTTTTTCGCCGGCAGATTTTATCGCGGCAAAAGCCACTCTAGTCGCCATCACCGCATCATTTACGCCGCAGACGTCGTCGTGCAAACCATTGATTTGATCAGCAAAATTATTTAATGCATGAAGATGCCCCTTGTCCGGTTCAGCGGTAAACTGCAGTAATTGATTACCCTGCACTTCAGCATCATGGCAGGCGGCAGCCTTTTTCTCCAGCCAGCCGTTAATTCCGCCGCAAGTTCCGACGCCGGGATGCTTGTCATTGATAAAAGGAAATTTTATTATCTGCGGCGCATCCGGAATTCCCGCCGTGCGGATTTCACACATGTGATCACAGACGACAACGCTTCCGTTCCCCATCATTTCGTACAGTTCCTTCGGGTAGCCGAAACTGCCGTTCCCGCACATATTCAACGTCGCGATTTCGCCGCCGGCATATTTAATAATGATCGCATGATTGAGCATCCCTGTCTCCATGGCGAAGACTTCAACCGGTGCGGATGCCATGAACCAGTTGCATAAATCCGTAAAATGGGTCATTTCAAACAGCATCGGACCATGCGGGGCCTGGGTTTTGTCAAACACCCAGCTTTTCCAGGAATACCAGTCATCATTTATCCTGACATTCATCGAGGCAATGCCGTCATCGGAACGTACAGGACGGTCTGGTTCGCGATTCCAGCGCCATGCCGGATGCTTCGGCGCATCCATCTGCGAACGGAAAATACGATGCGCTTCGATCATTGCTGGGCTGCTGCGGCGGTTATGCCCGACACAGAACGGAATTCCGCTCTTATTCACCACATTCTGAATTCTATAAACTTCTTCAAGAGTGGTAGCCAGCGGTTTTTCCACATAAACCGGCTTCTTGCATTGTGCGGCCAGTTCAATTACCGGCAAACGCAGTTTTTCGGTAGTGGCAAGACAGATTGCGTCAATTTCAGGATTGCTGACAACCGCTTTCCAGTCTTTTGCAATATTCAATGCGCCGAATTTATCCTTGCAGATCTTCAGTGATTCATCGGATAAATCACAGCAGGTATGCAATACTGTTTTCGGAGAATTGGCAATGTTGGGTATGTGCTGCCCCTGCGCCAGAGCGCCGCAGCCGATTACGGCAAAATTGAGCCTTCCATTTTTCATAGCGTTTCCTGATTACCGGGTTTAAGTTAATAATCATTTCAACTGGATATAATTATAATATACCCAGTTATTAAAATTGTCAATATAAAACTTGACAAATAATCTATTTCTGAATATATTTCATACATGAAATCAGGAACAGACAAAAAATATAAAACCATAATCGACACGATTCGCCAGCGGATAATGACTGGCGAGTATCCGCCTGGATTCAAATTGCCGGGGCAGATTCTATTAGCTGATGAATTCGGTGTGTCGCCGATTACCACGAAACGGGCGCTCAGCGAACTTCAAAACTCAGGGTATATTGAACGCCGTTCGCGCAGCGGTTCCTATGTCGCGGAAAAACCGCGGGTGATCAGCGAAGTAAATATTGTTATTGGCGATAACATTGAGAATGAAACGCTCTGGCTCAGCGGGTACTGGGAAGGCATCGAGTCCGGCGCCCAGGCGTTGAATATTCCATGCCAGCTCATGAAAACGACCAACGCAGCGTTCAGGGAGCGGGTGCTGTCCGGTCCGTCAACCCAGGGGGTAATCCTGCTGAGTTTTGAGGATATGAATATTATGACTCAATTGAAAGCGGCTGGAATTCCTTTTGTCGTCGGCGAAATCGAAGCTAAATATGCAGATTACAATGTATATATCAACCGGCGGCGGCTGACTGCGGCGCTGGTTGAAACCATGCATAAAGATGGAATCAGAAAAATTGCTTTTTTCGGTACTTTCAGACATCCC
>CAIMFA010000921.1 GCA_903840185.1 uncultured Lentisphaeria bacterium
GGTATAATGATGCTCCCGTGATGGATGCAATTCCATCGCCTTATAATTTTGTGCCGCTGTCTGAGCAAATCGTGTTCCCTGACTGGAGCGATAAAGTTTCTCAGGATATTCCGTTCTCCGACGGCATTTCCGGAACCATTGACCTTAAAATTACTGCTGAAAGCCCTGTCTTTATCCGCAATGGCGGAAGCGGCGAGTCAAAAAATAAAGATGTTTCCTTTTTTAAGGCTGGTGACAACGGGGAGTATTATATTCCCGGAACTTCATTGAAAGGCGTCATTCGCAATGTGCTCGAAATCGCGGCATTCGGCAAAATGTCAATGATCAGCGACGACCGGTATTCTATCAGGGACCTGCGGAATAAAGATTATACCAGCAGAATAACTAAACAGGCCAAGAGCGGCTTTCTGCCAATAGTGAAAGCCGGATGGTTGACTCAGGACTGGCACATTATCCCATGCGAGTTTGCCAGAATAGAACAGCACCGGCTGGATAATAATCTGGGTTATAAACAGAGCGCCATTGAAAAGTATGAAAAATATCGCGGCTCGCTGCAGATAAAATGTTCAATCGGACCGGAAACCGGACATCAGCACAGTCGTGGTAATGTACTGGTGTATAAAGAGGTGACTTCAGCGACCGGCGGCAATACTGCCGGAACACTGGTCTTTACCGGGCAGCCAAGCAATGCGGGCAAACCCGGAACCAAGCACATGGAATTTGTATTCTATAATGAAATTCATGGCGCAGTCAAAGATGTGAAGTCGCTAAAAAAAGATTTCGAATTCATCCACTCCGACAGCAACGGAAAGCCAAATCCCGAGTGGAAATATTGGAAGAAAAAAATGGATGCCAGGCTGAATGTTCCGGTTTTCTATTTGGAAGAGAATAACATAATTGAATCTATGGGACTGGCGATGATGTATCGTCTGCCGTATCCGCTTACTATCGGCGACGCGATTAAAAATACCAACCCTTTACACTGCAAAAAAGCGAAACAGGAAATACTTAAGCCGGATCTGGCGGAACTGATTTTCGGGTTCACTGACGGCGACAACGCATTGCGCGGCCGGGTGCAGTTCGGACATTGCCGGGCGTCTGGCTCTCCGCAAAGCATGCCCATGGTGACGACCGTCCTCGGCAGTCCTAAGCCGACTTATTATCCTAATTACATCGTTCAGACATCATCGGCCAAATATACCACGATGCTTGATCCAAACGCGAAAGTCCGCGGCTGGAAACGCTACCCTGTACAAAATGAAGAATATAAAAGCGGCTATCCCGCAGTCCCCAACGATAACCAGAATATTGCCACAAGCTTCAGCCCGTTGCCTGCCGGAACATGTTTTACCGGCAAAATACGCATTCACAATCTCCGCCCGGCAGAACTTGGTGCATTGCTCTGGTCTTTGACCTGGGGAGAAAACTCCCGCTGCCGGCATTCCGTCGGCATGGGCAAGCCGTTCGGGCTGGGCAAGGTGAAAATCGAACCGCAAAAATTTTCTTTTCTAAGCGTAAATGACGTCCAGATTGAAAAGGATGAATGCATCAGTCAATTCAAAGCCTTCATGGATAGAGAATTGAAAACGGATTGGAGCAAAACAGCACAGCTTATTGAGCTGACTGCAATGGCAAACCCGGCATTGAATAAAAAATGGGACTTCAGTTATCCGCAATTAGGTGAAAGAGTTAATCAATTTCAGGATGCCAAGAAAGCAGGACTTCGCCTAGTGAACTTTTCAGCGGCTGAATCTGAAAAGAGAAATCCTGTTATGACACCACGCCCGGCTCCGGTAGCGGCAGAACCGGCCTTGCCTGATCCAATGGCAGACTTTATCGCCAAAATAAAAAGTATGACAACCGCTGATTTGACCAGGGAAATAAACAAGATTTCAGCTCCGGGTTCTGATGATTTTGTTAGAATCGAAGCTGCTGCAAAGAGCAGACCTGATTACAAACATCCATATAATCCGCAGGTCAATGCCTATAAAAGTGCATTGAGTAAACTTAAAGACCGGATCAAGTAAATATCAGAGGAACGTTTATGAGCTCTTTTCGTGAATTATTTGAGGCGCTGGAAAAATTTCCCGGCCAGAATAAGGCGGCTGCTTTACCGGTAAAATCACCGGCCCGCAAGCCGGCCAGGAAAAAGTTTTCATTCGGCACAATCAAGGCAAAACCAGCTAAACCCGATGACTTAGCCTGCGGCGCGGTATGGCACGGCGACTGGAGCAAGGGAATGCTGGGCAAAGCGAGTTTCGGCGCAACCGGCAATCAGCACTTCGCTGCGTCGACCGGAAGTGTTGTTCAAACCAAGATTGCTCCAGGACAGTCTTTTTTCCCGATTACCAGCGAGAAAAGAAACAATGCGGTTGCGGTTTTGCCGCCCGGCGTGTTATGCGCTAATCCCAAAACTTCATACATTGTACCGGTTACCCTGCTGATTGCAAAGGATGATTTGCGGCGGAAATTCTCTTTCAATGATTTTCTGCCGGAAAAATACAGCCGGGAAATAGCCGCGTATTTCACGCGCGGTTATAAAAACAGGAGAAAGACCCGATGAACTATGATATTATAATTAAGAATATCCGCAATAACTGCGCCGGCGAACAAGATTATAATGACTTACTGGAAGCAATTAAAATGATTTCCGGCGGAGTCGCGAAAAATGAGCGGGCTGTAAAGATATACTCAGGCAACAGCACGGATGTGAACAATGAAGGAATGGAATTTTTAATTCACCTGATTAAAGGCGGAATAACAGGACGGGTTGTCAGTAAACAGGATATCAGCCGGGAATTCCGGCGCTGGCGGATGATAGAAAAAGCTCCCGCGGATTATGACTTGTTTATGATTTTGAGCAAAGCCATGCTTGAATTGGAAAAAGACGGAGAAGTCCTGCGGCTGTCAAATAATACATTCAGAAACGGCGGCAGCACTATTTGGGCATTGCCCGGATTAAAAGATAAAATCGGCTCCGTGGAAAATTATCAGCAGAAATGCAAAGAAATAGGCACATACAGAACGAATAAAATTAATTCCAGCATAAGGCAGGGGAAAATGATATCGCCGCCGAATGCCAGAATGCTGGTTATTCAATTACTGCAGTGCTTTGGCGGCTCCGTCGCCATGAGTAATATAATCAAAGCCGCGAAAAATCACCTCTGTGAGGAATGCTTCCCGAAAATCATTCCGGAATCTGCTATAAAAGATAGCTATAACACGGATGAAGACTCGCTCGAAGATGCTATTCAAACCCGCTTTCACGGTAAAACAACTCCCTTGACAGAAGCACGGGCCAGAAGTATTGAGTTCGAATCTGATACTCGCGCCAGTACAGTCTGGGATCAAATCTCCGGCATTATGCAAAAAAGAACCGGCAAGGTGGACGGCCATAAAGTCTTATGCCTCTATCTGCTGCCAAAATATTTAAGTGACAGCAGTAAGCCGGTAATGGATGATTTGGGCCCGACGTCTACGGTCGAAAATATTAATCGTGAAGTTATGAGTATCCTTAAAACAACCCTGAAGGTTGAGAAAATTGACGCCGATGCCGGCTTCTCCGAAGACTTTATTACCTTTTTAAATTCAGTGCAGCACAAAACTATAGCAAAAATAAATAAAAAGTGCCGGGAAAACAACATGGATAACAGCTTATATATCGAGTGAAGACAGAGAAGCAATGTGAAGCAATTGAAAGGTATAATATCATGAGTATGACAAAAAAAGAAATCGAATTCATAAAATTCGCCGTTGGCCATGATGCAACGCGGAAAATTGAATTTATTGACAAACCGGTAAAAACAGTTAAACCCGGCAATGTCTATATCCCGGCGGCAAGAGGCGATATTCCCGCTTACTGGCTGCTGGTGACCGGAAAAGTGGAAAAAGCCGTTTATGACGTCGTTCCGGTATTCACGTGGACCGAGAATACCGGCCCGGCTGATATTATTCTGGATGATAATGTTTTTGGCGAACCCGTAACCGTCTCATTGGAACTGGCTTGTTCGCTGCCGGAAAGCAGCCTCGGAGAATCGGCTGGACGGCTGCCGGAAAATGTAATGCTGGATATCAGCAAAGCCAGGGCCAGCCTTCATGGCGGATCCATAAAATCGCGAGCCGCCGGTTTCATGTGGGGATGGGAGTATATTGATGAACAGGACCTGCGCTATTGCTTTCATGCCGCGCTGCTGAAAGAACTGGTCTATCTGCAGCAGTCACTGCGGGAAACAATTTTCAGCGCTGAAACAGTTCACAATACTGGAACTTTCGCCGGACACCTGCAACTCGCATGGCCGGCGCTGAAACTCGAAATCGCAGCGCATTTTGAAGTAGCCGCAGCCGCAGCTGATGACGAGGATATCCAGATACCGGTCGTTAATCTTGATTTGCGGGCTGTCCTGGCAAATGCGGTGCCGAAACTGAAATGCTGGGCCTTGCCGGATTCATTCCTGCCGATGGCTGCCGGAACACTGTGCTATATTATCAGCCATGAAAACGGAGAAATACTTGGCGATGCGAAGTTAATTAATCACCGGATTGTCCCCGCGGATAAAAAATGGCTGGCGGATAAAAATATCTGCCTCGTCATTGTGCAAAAAAAGGCAAAATGAAATCATGAGCAAATGGTGGAATAGCTGGTCGGACGACATGGCGCAGAGGGAGTTATATGAAGATTTTATTCATGAATTCCCTTCAACATTGAAAGACAGTTGCCTGGATGACAAACATTTGCACCATCTGCCGGAGGCAAAACGGCAGTATTTTGCCTTGGAACTATTGGCCTGTCATGACAAAAACATCCGTATTGAAGCGTTGAATAAACTGCCATGGCTGCCGGATGCGCTGCCATTTCAAGTCCCGGAAAAACAACGCAAAAATGCCTGGAAATTTATCTTTGAGCACAGTGTTTGCGCTTTTGCGCTGGCGCCGGTGGTGAAAAAAGGCATGGCGGAATTGCGATTGTTCTACGCTATATATGCTAATCATGAATTCCCGCCATTTTTCCCTGAATCTGACAATAAAAAACATCCGTCAATTCAACGCGAACTGGATATTCTCAATAAAATTCCTTATAGTAAAATTGATCAGGCCAGACTGCGAATTTTTTCTTTTCCGCCGGAGACGAAAACCCGCGGAAACTCCGCATCTCTGGCAGTCGCCTCCGCTGTCTGGGCGGCCTGCCGGGACGGCATGAACAACGAACACGCCATCAGCCGCAGGCTGGCTAAGGGGTATGTCATCTCCGCGGAACTGACACGGGACAATACTGTAAAGCCTGTTGCGTTTATTGTCGCAAAAGCAGACTGTATCGGAAAACGTAAATTTATTGTGGCGAACGGGCAGCAAGATATTGCCGGAATCGAACATTACACTGTTTCCGTTTTTGATGACTTGAAAAAACGGCTGCTGCCGGAAGCCGTCTATCAATCAGAATTGACTTCAGAACCGCCGCGGTGCAAACTGCTGATCGGCTTTGTCAGCGAAAAGATAGAACAGTTCGTTCAGATCGCCGCACTGGTGACGGTTACCGGTTCAATTTGCCTGCTCTATTCCGATGATGACAAATCCAAGTTGCCGATGGAAAAACTCAGAAAAATTCTCGAAGAAAATAAAACGGCATGGAACGGCAGAAACGTGACAATTACAACCGCTAAAATTGATGACAAACGGCTGGATTTCATCGAAACCGATATTTTGCGGATTCTGGATGAATCCGGCCTGAAAGAGGATGAAATAATTTTTAATATCACCGGCGGCAACAAGCCGATGACTATGGCCGGCACAAATGCCGTCGCGGGAAGGCGGATAAAACTTATATATCGGGATTATACCAATAAGCAATATCCGTATATGATCATTTCCTATGATACCAGTCACCGTCTGCGCCCGGCCAAGTTCATGGCGGAACCGCCGGATTTACTCGGTAATTTCCCGGCCGCCGTCCGGGCTGAATTATGTCCGGCAAAAATTCAAAAATAAGGGGTTGAGTATTATGCGTAAAATCATCTGCACAACCGGAACTTCAATAGCCGCGCCTGTAGGACTCATTAATCCGGCTGGAAGTAGTCCGTCCGAATGGACGCTGCGGATACAGCAGCGGATCAGCGATACCAGAAAGGATTGTCCGGACAATAAGCTTTTTTGCGAAAAAATCTCCGCTGAAATGCACAGCCTGATGCGGCTGCCTGTAAAGGCGGATGATAAAATTTTTCTGCTGCATACTGATACCGCGGAGGGCGAGACCTGCACGCTTGAACTGAAAAAATTAATCGAAACCGAATTCACTGTGGAATGCGTTGTCTGCCGCATCAATAAACTCCAGGTAAGGGATGCAAAGGCATTCCGCACTGAAGGCATTCAAAACCTTTTCCGCGAAATAGATGAAATTTGCGGCGGCGTAAATCCTGAAGATGTCGTATTAAACGTCACCGGCGGATTTAAAGCCGTAGTGCCGTATATTACACTGTTCGGCCTGCTGCGCAACTATTGTTTAGTTTATATTTTTGAGCAGTCAAAAGAGCTGCTGCGGCTCCCGCCGGTACCCATAACTTATGATTATGAATGCCTTGCCCAGGCTCGTGAAGCCATTTCAAAGCTGAAAAGCGCAGGCGTCATGTCACGCCGGGATTTTGAAAAACTTATTCCGGCAGGATTTGATTATCGTGACCGCCAGTGGTTTGATGTCCTTGTCGAAGAGGACGACGGTTTTATTGCTCCTTCAGCCTTCGCCCAGTTGCTTTTCGGGGAACTTGATTCTCATCAGTCCGCTGTTTACCTTTCGCCTTCGGCGCGAGCCGCCTATGATCGCAGCTGCGGTGATATTCGAGGACAATTTAATTTTATGCTGTCCAGGGTCGGGGACCCGCTGTGGCGCCAGCAGAAGTTTCATGCATTGAGCGGAAGCGCGGCGAAACTTGATTGCTACAAACCCGGCAATACCGGCGAACGCATGTTTGCTTATAGTGTCGGGAAAAGTAAAATTGTTGTTTGCGAATTGGTTAAACATCAAAATGGTGAATACGAAAAGTTTATTAAATCACCAAAATCAGCATCAGATTACCCGGAGTCAAGTGCTTCTATTTGGACTGAACCAGATGAATCACTACAGACTGTACAGCTCGGATTGAGTTACGAAGATACCATTGCCGGACTGGATAAACAGAAAGAACTCAATGAACTGGCAAGAATGGAAATTGATGAACTGATTGCTGAAAAAAAGAAATTGGAACAAA
>CAIMFA010000922.1 GCA_903840185.1 uncultured Lentisphaeria bacterium
ACTTTCTTGACGAATGGAATAACGGATAGTAGTACGGAGGAAGACAAATACAGTCTCATCCCGCAGTCGCGGGACTAACCTGAGAGTTAGGAAGGCTCGGAAGTAAAAACCTTAGTCAGCGTATTTATGCGGCGAATCCGCATAAAATACACTGACTACATGTATTATCTTCATTTCCTTCATGAACTTCATGGTAAAAACTGGTTTTAACTCTGTGTGCTCTGTGGTGAAAAATGGTTTTCTCTGTGGTTGCATCGACGGTTAAGTACAACTGATGAATTCAGGAGGACATTGAATATGAATGAAAAAAAGTTAAAAATACTGGTATTCGGGGCTGGCGGCGTCGGCGCTTATTTCGGCGGACGGCTGGCCCAGGCCGGAGCTGAAGTCTCCACGGTCTGCCGTTCCGATTATGAGAGCGTCAAAAAATTCGGGTACCGGATTGGCAGCATCGCCGGAGATTTTGAGTTCATCCCCGTTAAAGTGTGCCATTCCGCGGCGGACTATCATGACACTGCCGATATTGTAATGGTGACGACCAAAGTCCTGCCGGGCATCAGCGTGCCTGAACTCATCCGCCCGGCGATATCGGAGAATACCTCGATCTTTATCATCCAGAACGGCATTGATATGGAAAAGGAATTTGCCGCCGCCTTTCCCGGCAATGAGATCATCAGCGCTATCGCCTATATCGGCGTCTTCCGCGAAGGCGACGGCAGAATCACCCACCAGGGCGCGGGCCGGCTGCGGGCAGGCATCTATCCGGAAGGCAATGCTTCGCCGCGCCTGCAGCAGCTGGCTGAACTCTTCAAACAGTCCAGTGTCGAGTGCGAAATCGTCAGCGACATCGTCCGCGCCCGCTGGGAGAAACTGGTCTGGAACGTCCCGTTCAACCCGGTGTCAGTGCTTGCCGGGGGCGTGGATACCCGGGAGATGGTGCAGAACCCGGAACTGGAGAAGCTCTGCCTCAATCTGATGCATGAAGTCTGTGCCGTCGCCAAAGCCTGCGGCAAGGAACTGCGCGAAGACGTGGCGGAAAAAAACATCAATTACACCAGAAACTTTCCGCCATACAAGACCAGTATGCTGCTGGATTATGAAAACGGCAGGCCGCTGGAAGTAGATGCCATTTTAGGCAGCGTCATCCGCAACGCGGACGCTCACAATGTTCCGGTTCCGCACATCCGCACCGTATACGCGCTGCTGAGTTCGGTTGACCGGAATGTCATCCGCAAAAACAAACTTTAGAGGTTTTATCATGCTGAGAATTTCCGATAAAATCGCCATCCCGGATGAAGAACTGAAAGAGGAATTCTTTCAATCCTCCGGCCCCGGCGGTCAGAATGTCAATAAAGTTGCCACGGCGGTACGGCTGCGCTTCAATGTTCAGAATACCGCCGCGCTGCCGGAGGACGTCCGGCTGCGCCTGCTCAGCAAAGTCGGGCCGAGACTGACCAATGAAGGCGAACTGGCTATCGAAGCCCAGCGCTACCGCACCCAGAAACAAAACCGCGAAGATGCCGCGGAACGTCTAGTCAACCTGATTCGCGGAGTCCTGACCCCGCCCAAGAAACGCCGTCCGACCCGTCCGACCAAAGCCTCCGTCAAACGCCGGATTGATTCCAAGAAAAAGCATGGCACAATCAAAAAGTACCGCACCGCCAAATCCTCCGACGATTGATTTTAGAACTGATAGGACTGATAGGACTTATGGGTATTCTGTATTTTTCCCAGCCCGTTGTGTCTGCGGCGTCCGTTTTTTGAATGGAATTTTCGAAGTAGTATTGAAGTCAAATTTTGTGCTGCCAATGCTTGATAATATTATCCCTCGGCTATATCTAAAAACGTTTTCCCATAATTGAGATGAGGAGTTGAAAAAGCGTAAAATCAATAACACCGCAGATTAAAAGTATTATATCAGTTTCATTGCCGTAAGAAATGATTTAAGGCTATTTTAATATAAAAAATATAAGGCCGGATATTGTTCAGCAACATGTTAAGACGCTGATTAACAAGTTCTTAGATACAATTGAACTTTATTCTATTGCTTTTTTTCAATCTTGAATTCTTCTTTTAGCAGATTAGATTGATATCTGGTTTAGGAACTTTCATAAAATAACCTTAGGAGCTGTTCAAAAATAAACTTTACATCTTCGCGATTCTCCCGGATGCCTTTGGGTTTGCCGGTTCGTTACATACCTTCAGGTATGCGCCTCACTGTCAATTCCCAAAATCACATCGGAATATATCGCAAAACCTGTAAAGCTTGTTTCTTTACAACTCCTTAGCTAATATTTACGAAAAACGTCACTTTTACGGACTGGAGCGGTGATGACTAAAAAGTATCTCGGGTATTTGCCGCAAAACGATCCCCTTCACGGCTATTTGCAATATAATATTCAGCCGCAGATAAACGGCTCTACCGGCCATGTGAAGTACCGCGTTTTCGAGCTGGAGGGTTCCAATGATGTTTATCTGTATGAAGAAAAGTACAGCGGGATCAAAGTGATAGGCAAGTTTTTTCTGTCCGCCCGGCAGCAGGACCGCGAAAAAGCCGCTCGCCGGCTTGCCAGAGAGTATCACAACCTCTGCCTGATGCGTAATTACGGATTGACCGGATGGCCGCACTACATCGCCCGCCCCCTGGGTTGCAATTACTCACTGAATAACCTGCTGGTGGTTGAACACTGCGACGGCGAATTGCTGAGCAACATTATTTCCAACGCTATCCGCCTGAAAGATGACGGTTACCTGTTTTACAAAATGACGGCGCTGGCATATTTTCTCTCTTCATTTCATAACCGGACGGCAATAGACTGCAAAGTAGATTTCAACGAATCCTGCGCTTACATGGACCGCTTGACAGGCAGGCTGGTCGAGATGAACACCATCGGATGGGAGGAAGCCGGCGAACTCTACTGGCTGCGTGACCGCTGGCGCGAGCAGCCCAGAATGTGGGAAGACAGAAAGGTGCTGGTTCACGGCGATGCCACGCCCGGCAATTTCATGCTCGGCGACGGTCTGAGTGTGATTTCCTTCGACCTTGAGCGGGTCCGGCATGCCGACCGCGTTTATGACACCGGCCGCATTGCCGGAGAATTAATGCACTTCTTCCTGCAAGCCACAGGCAACAAATATGCCGCCGAGCCTTTTATCGGGCACTTCCTGTGGGAATACTCATGCCATTTTCCGGACCGCGACCGGACGTTCGGCGCCACCACCGCCAGGGTGCCGTTCTACATGGGCATCACGCTTCTGCGTATCGCCCGTAATGAATGGTTCAGCCCGGAATACCGGCGGCAACTCATAAATGAAGCAAAACAATGCTTGAGGAGATTCTAATGATTGTTCGAGGCCTCATCTTTGATATTAATGGCACGCTCATCGATATTCACACCAACGAAGGATACGACGAGATCTACCGTGTCATAAGCAATCTCCTGGACTATCAGGGCGTGTCGCTCAGCCGCGACGCGGTCAAGAATCTTTACTTTCAACTCAACAAGGAGCAGCGACGCAAAAGCAGGGAAGAACATCCCGAATTCGACGTTGTCGGCATTTTCAGGGAAATTATTGAGCGCAACTCCACGGACTTTACACGCGGACTGCCTGCGGAAAAAATAGCCGGACTCCCATTGTTTCTCGCTGAAGTGTTCCGGGCGACCTCCCGCTTCAGACTCCAGCTCTACCCCGGAGTCCGGGAAGTCCTGTCGCAACTGCGCGGGAATTATCTGATGGCTGCCGTATCCGACGGGCAGAGTTCCTGGGCTGTTCCTGAACTCCGTGCCGCGGGACTGCGCGATTATTTCAACCCGGTAGTCGTTTCCGGTGACCTCGGCTTTCGGAAACCGGACAAGCGCATATTCGAAACTGTCCTCGCCGAGATGGCGCTTGCTCCGTCAGAGGTTTTGTTTATTGGCAACGACATGTATCGCGACGTCTTCGGCGCGCATCAACTGGGCATGAAAACGGTGTTCTTCAAATCCAATCAGGGTGACCAGGAAAAGGCGGGTGTGGAAGCCGACTATATCATTTACAATTTTTCAGAACTGCCAGGAGCAATCCGCTTTTTCGAGAAAGGTTGAACATTGTCCGGCAATATTTTGCCGGCTTGTAAATATTACCTATCCCGTTATATTTTAGTCTGAATTTAGGAGCCGTAAAGAAATGACCTTTACATCTTCGCGATTCTCCCGTACGCCTTTGTGTTTGCCGGTTCGTTACATGCCTTCAGGCATGCGCCTCGCCGGCAATTCCAAAAATCACTTCGGGATATTTCGCGAGACTTGTCAAGTCTATTTCTTTACATCTCCTGAACGTTGCTGTTGGAATTGAAACAAAATAGCAAAAAAGATGCGGGGAATTAATGACAGACACGAAAAAAATATTAATTGGACTTGTTGCTTTAACCTTGCTTGGACGCATGGGTAGTTCCTTTTCCAGCTTTTACAAGCATAGCGAATGGGGCTCAACATTAATATTAATCAATCCAATTTGTGAATTAATTATTATTGTTGTTGTATTAATATTTTTTTATAAATTATTGCAGAAAAAGAAATCCTCCAATAAAATATTATGGCTTTTTTTAACGTTTTTCGACTATCAACTTGGCATTCTATTATTTTATCTTTTAAATAATAATGATAACTCAATATCTTGCCCAATGCCAGAACTCAATCAAGGAACTGACGTAGAAAAAGATTGTTCCCATGTGCAAAAATAGTCAACGGGGGGCAGTGAAATATATCTGTCCGGGTTCAGACCCGAATGCCACTAAGTTAAGGGCTGTTTTGAACTGTATATGCCGCATATGAAATTTCCGGAACTGGAGGACGCGCCGGAGTTTGAATCGCCGCGGAAAATAAATTTTCCCGATTTGTTTACTTTGCAGTATTGCTTTTTTCAATGCTATGACTTATAATTAATTATGTTGCGCAACATAAAAATATGGAATTAGCAAGATATGGGAAGGCCTCGTCAGAACATCAGCATCTACCAGATTGCCCAGGAAGTCGGAGTTTCGGCATCAACCGTCTCCAGGGTGATGAACAACCGTGTCGGGGTTGGCGAAGATGTTCGCGGCAAGATTAACAAGTTGTTATGCAAGTACAATTTTACCGCCAGCTATCCGGTTGTCCGTCCGCCGAAAATCGCTTTTGTGATCTGGGAGACAGATACTTCAGGCTACCTGCTGCGCGCGATCAGCGGGATTGCGCGTCATACTCAGCAGGCCGGAATCGAGTACTGTCTGATTTTCAGCCGGAACGGTTCGGACGATCTGCTGCTGCGCCAGCTTCGCGACCAGCAGTGTTCCGGGGTGATTATCGGCACCGGCGAACACAGGGAGAATACGCAGTCAATACTGGCCGAATCAGGCCTGCCGGTGATTTTTTTGGATACCACGGTAGACAATCCGAAGCTTGGCTATGTCGATAATGATTCCTATACCGGTTCCTGCGCGGCAACCCGGCATCTGCTGGAGCTTGGACACCGCAAAATCGGCTACCTGCTGCATTATTCCGGAACAACGGTATTCGACCACCGGCAGCGCTATCAGGGCTATGTAGATACCATGCGCCAGGCGGGGATTGAGATCGAGCCGGAGTGGGTAATCAACGGTCTGCCGACCGATAAAACTTCACGCGGGGCCGTCGGTATTATTACAATGCGGCAGTTGCTGTGTCAGGCTCCTGAACTGACCGCCGTGCTGGCGATTGACGACGGCATGGCGCTGGGTGCGATCACCGCTATTCATCAGAGCGGCAGAAGGATTCCGCAGGACATCTCCATCGTCGGTTTCGACAACTATGACGACACGGAAAACTGGTATCCGGCGCTGACCACAGTTGATCATCCGATTGAGCAGGCCGGTTTTCTGGCGGCTGAAGCAATCGAACAGGCGCTGAAGAATCCCGGCGGCTGGACGCCGTTGCGGACGACACTGGCGACCAGGCTGGTCATCCGCGAATCAACCGGACCGTGTAAGGATGTGAAGGAGTCAGGAGTCAGAATGAACAGCCGGGGGAGAATATCCAATATCCAAGGGGAACAGCCAGGAGTCAGAAGTCAGGAGTCAGGAGTAAACCTAAAACCTAAAAAAGCAGTAGTCAATTTCGATAATTAAAGAACGTTTAAAACTATAGAAGTCTAAATCATTAAAACAGGAGGCTGTGATTAAAATGAAACAGAGTCGAAAACCCGGAAATTTCACACTCATCGAACTCCTCGTGGTGATCGCGATCATCGCGATTCTCGCAGGAATGCTGCTGCCGGCGCTCAACAAAGCCAGAGAGGTATCGAGAAGCGCCAGCTGTAAAAACAACTTCAAACAACTGGGACTGGCGATGCATAATTACCTTTCCAGTTACAATGACATCTTCTTTGCTGACAGCGTTGCCGGCGCTGGACCTTTCTGGACAGGAATGTTTGTCAAGGAAAAATTTGCCACCAAGAAACAGATGCTCTGTCCCTCCCGGCTGCGCATGCTGCCGACAGGCAACACCACCTACTACAAGGATTTCTGGGACAATCCGACCACCGGTCTGACCAATCTGACGCTGGCGGAATGGCAATTTCCTGATTACGGATTCAATTACGTGTATCTGTCTTCCGCAAATTCCGCAGGCTCACGGCCGATCCGGCTGACCATGTGCCGCGCTTCATCTAAAACCGTGCTGTTCAGCGAAGCCGCCAGGCCGACCCGTGTGGCCGGCGATATCACGCCGCTCGGCTTCTACAGAATCAACAATTCCTACAGTCCCCCCGGAAACGGTCCGACCGTCTGGCCGGCGCATCAGAATTATGTCGAATGCAATACCGTTTTTGTTGACGGACATGTGGTCGGAGCGAAAGCAATATCCGGCAGAGGTGAAAACGCGTCGATTAATTTGATGGGCAATCCTGACAGTCCGATTTACGGGCCATGGGTGGACTCCACCACTTACCGGAACGACAACAGCAAATGGGTCAGACATGACGGGGTATTTTATTAAGGAAGACAGATGTGAAGGTGTTAAGATTAAACCTGAAACCAATACTCAATATCCAATATCCAACAAGGAATATCCAATATCCAAGGGGAACTGCCGGGAAGCAGAATGAACAACCGGGGGAGAATATCCAATATCCAAGGGGACTCAATAACCAACACGGAACATCCAATATCCAAGTAAAAACAATAAAAGCCGGAAGCCAAGTAGGCCAGTTTCGCCGAAACTGGCTCAAATGGCGGTTTTTGTTAAACCGCACTGCTTTAGGCAGGAATATCCAAGGGAAACAGCCGGGAAGCAGGATGAGCAGCCGGGGAGAATATCCAATATCCAAGGGG
>CAIMFA010000923.1 GCA_903840185.1 uncultured Lentisphaeria bacterium
CCTAAAACCTAAAACCTAAAACCTAAAACCTAAAACCTAAAACCTAAAACCTAAAACCTAAAACCTAAAACCTAAAACCTAAAACCTAAAATCTAAAACAAAGGAAATATTATGAGCAAGGTGAAAATCAGTTTTATCGGCTGCGGGGACCACGCCAACCGCTATATCTATCCGTCGCTGGCAAATGTGAATGACGCGGAACTGACGGCAGTCTGCGCGCTGAAGGCGGACGAGGCGGAAATCAATCGTAAACGTCACGGTGCTGACCGCGCCTATACGGATTATCGCAAAATGATCGAGACGGAAAAGCCTGATGCATTAATCATCGTCGGACCGCCGCGGCTGCATTATGAAGCCGGAATGTATTGTCTGGAACGTAAACTGCCGTTTTATATCGAGAAACCGCCGGGTGAAAATCTCGAACAGGCATCGGCACTGGCCGCGATGTCAAAGCAGACCGGCACCTTCGGACAGGTTGGCTTCATGATGCGGCACAGCGCCATCGTCAAAAAAATCAATACTATCGCAGAACAGGAAAAGCTTGGCAGGCTGCATTACGGGACCGTGAAATATTTCACCAGCGGCCCTTACCGTTCCGAGGAAATCTACGGAATGCTGGGAACCGATGATTTGTCGTATCTATGGCGCTACATGATGTTGCAGGCCGTGCATCCGGTCAATCTGGCGGCCGCATTTCTCGATGACATTACCGAGATTGTCCCGGAAGTTATTTTTTCCGGCGAGAATATTTTGGTAGAAATCAGATTGAAAGACAGCGGCGGCAAGCGCATCAACGCGCTGCTGCATACTTTTGTCGCGCCCGGCTACGGCAATCTGAAGTTTGAAACCGAACTATTTTTCGAGCGCCGCGGCATGATTTTCACTGACGCATTTTCGACGCTGGATTACTATCCGCCGGAACCGGCGACCGGATATCTGGAAGGCGGCAACGGCAACGCGATCCGCTGGCAGTTCAGCACTTTCGGCAACAACAATGTCAAGACGGGTTTCGAAACCGAGATAGCCTCATTTATCGAATCGGTCAGGACTGGAAATAAACCGTGTACTGATTTGTCGGACGGCTTGAAAACTATGCAGATACTTACCGACGCCTTCAATCAAATCAAAAACAAAGTGAAATATTGATGACAGGACAAAGGAAAAAGGATATTATTGCAGCATTTGAAAATTCCAGGACTGCTCTCGCGGTTCCAATCTGGGAACTGGAATTTCATATCTGGAATATTACAGGAAAAAGAAAGATGCTGCTAGGCAATGAGTTTGTCGCATTGACTCCAGCCGAACAGGAATATGCTCTGCATAATAATGCCGAGATTATGACATCTGTCGCCATCGACATGAATTTCTCCGCCATAACTGTTCCGGGCAATTATTGGGAGGTTGCGCCGGGCGTGCCAAGTTATTACTGGCTTCCCGAAGATGCCCGTATCCGGCAGGCGAAAATTCTGGCTGGCATGGCGCTGGATGATTTTCTGCTCATCGCCAATACTGGAGGGATTCTAGGTATGCCTGGCGCTGATGACTATTTATCATTCTCATATAAACTGTTCGATGCGCCGGAAGAAATAGATAAGCTGGCCGCCGGCATTTTTAATACTGGAATGGAAAGAGCCAAATGCTTTCTGGAACTGGGGGTTAAGGGAATATGCTCTCCCTCGGATTTTGCAGACAACAGCGGGGTGTTTTTCAGTCCGGCACAATTTCAGCGATATATTTTGCCATATCTCAAAAAGTGGAGTGATGAAGTCAGAAGACTAGGCGGGTACAGCATCCTTCACTCTGACGGGAATTTAGATTCATGCATAAAAGATATTGCCGGCAGCGGCATTGATGCATTACAGGCTATCGATCCGGTTGCAGGTATGGATATGAACCATGTAAGAGCGCAGATTGGCGATCGTTTATGTCTCTGCGGCAATGTCGATTGCGGATTATTACTGACCGGTACCCCTGAAGAAGTATACAGTAAAACACGTGAATTACTGGAAGAGCGAATAGATGATGCGCGCTTTGTGCTGGGAGCTTCAAATGCAGTTCAACCGGAAGTGCGGGAGGTTAATTATCGCGCCATGATCGAAGCCTGGAAAAATTATGGTACAAAATGTTATAAAACAAATTCTAACAAAAATGAGATAAAATGAAACAGCAAATTTTGACTTTTAGTAATTTTGACGACGTCACGCTTCAGGAACAGGAATTCGTGCTTCCTGAAGGCTGTAAGCAACTGCAAGTCAGTTACTCCGCCATCAGTCCCGGCACTGAACTGTTCTGTATCCGGGAGGCGATCAAATCCGGATCGCCGGTTCAGCCTGGATATATCCTTGCCGGAACGGATGAATCCGGACAGCATTACTTTCTGTTTCCGTCGCTGGCGGAAAGCTCAGCCTGCCACTGCAATATCCGGGCAGTCGGGCCGGACTCGCTGCTGCTGCCGCTGCCGCCGGAGATAACCCCGGAAACCGCAGGATTTCTCCGCTTTATCAATATCGGCATGCATGCTTTCAATCAACTGGATAAGTTGCCGGAAACAGTATGTGTGATCGGTCTGGGGCCTGTGGGCAATCTGGCGGCTCAAACAGCCCGGTTGCTGGGCTGCCGGGTGGTCGGCGTGGATACCAGCGCCAGCCGCCGGAAAATTGCCGGGGAATGTGGTATTGCTGCCGCAGTTTCGCCGGAACAGTCAGCCGGTTATAATAAGAGTTTCGATATGGTTATAGATACGGTAGCCGGATCGTCTTCGTTGGCATCAGCGGCCGCAATGTTAAAAAATGGCGGCGAGTGCAGTATTATCGGGATCATAAAAGAAGGCGATTTGAAGGCCTCCGAAATTTTACGGGAAATATGGCAGCGGCGGTTGATATTCCGTTCCGGCTGGGAAATGCTCAATCCAGTCAAAAAACAGCCTGGCGATCCGCGCGTCAGCACAGAGGAAAACCTTATGCGCGCAATGAACTGGATGAAAACCGGCGGGTATCGGCTGGAACCGCTGTTGACCGGAATAATTCCAGCGGAAATCACCGCAATAAAAGCAGCTTACAAGAAATTAAAAGATCAGCCCGATGAAAATATGTGTTTTACAATTAAGTGGAAATAAGCTATTTGAGCCTGATTTAATACTTCGGGTTGACATTTTTACTATATATAACGCCGTGTGCAAGTTTTAAGTGAATAATTTATCGAATTGCAGAATTGAATTGCC
>CAIMFA010000924.1 GCA_903840185.1 uncultured Lentisphaeria bacterium
GCCAGATATGCTCTGACCCTTCCGGATTCCGGATTTTCCAAAGTTACCTACGTTGAAGACAAAGACGCGTTCTTTGTTGATCTAAGCAAATTTGCCAATCAGGGTTTCACTGATGATATTGAAGGCGACGGCAAGGGCGGCTGGGCTGATTTCGGCACCGGCTTCAAGGAAATACCTGCTGGTACTTCCCGCCTGCAGGGCGGAGTGCCGTTCAAAGTCATTGATCCGGCCCGCAACAACGGCAGCAGCTGCATTGTCGTGAAAAGTAAAAAACGCCCGAACTTCCCGGAAAAGATTACCGGAATTCCGGTCAATGAACTGCTTAACAGTATCTTCGTACTGCATACCGCCATGTACGCTGGCAAAGGGGCGGTGCTGAAGTATATTGTTCATTATGCGAACGGTGAGACCAGGGAATTTACGGCGACAAATGAACAGGACATCCCCGACTGGTGGGACCCGAAAGACCGGTTGAACGCGACCGTGGTTTTTCGTGCCGGCGAGCGTGGCTTGTATATGAGTGAATTCATCAACCCGCTGCCGAAAGAAAAAATCGTATCAATGGATATTGTGTCATGTAATAATTCAACGCCTTTTATCATCGGCATAACCGGGCGCAAACGGTTTACTTCAACCGTCGCCGGCGTCGGTGAGAAATAATAACAAACCTGGATTATTCATAAAAAATGGATGAAAGACGAAAATATGCTCAAAAAGAAAGATTTTGACGATGCCGCAGTCGTAGCAGCGCTGCTGCGGGGACATCGGCAAAGACTTTACTTTGAGCAAATTGCAGCATTTCGCCATAAGGTTATGAATTATTCAAGCTAAAAAACAGGAGTAAGAAAATGTTGAAAAAATGTTTAGCAATGGTCTCAATCGCTGTGCTGGCGGCAACTTGTGCGTCGGCGCAGCAGCCTGTCCAGTCACCCTACGATTACAAAAGTGACGGATTTTCCTGCACGGTCTGGTCGGACGGCTCTGTTCACAATCTGAAAGCAGGCGATGTTACTGTGCTCAAGGATATCGGATTGCTGGGCAACTACCTGATAGCAAAGGATAAACCGAAACATGACGCCCGTTATTTTCAAGGCACGGATGATTCCGTCCAGGCGACGGTCAAAGATACTGGCAGCAATACTTTTGTGATTGAAAAGACTGGCACTATGAATAATGCCATGTTTGCGCCGGGCGGCAAATTTACTGAAAAAGTTACGCTTTCTCCGTTTGAAATCAATTTCGAATACGAAGTTGAAACCACGACGGAATACCAGGCCAGTGGCCCGGTGTTCACCACCTTGACCTACGCCCCGATCGAGTCGCTTGCCGACCGCGGTTACAAAAGCGTGCATGCCAGCGGCAAAGAGGCGATGACAGTATTTCAGAAAGTGTTTGACGCCAAAACCCAGTTGCATGCGGCCGGGATTAAAAACGTAAAAATATCGCTTGAAAAGGGTGTAGTTGAATTTTCCACTCCGGACAAGACGCTTATTTACATGGGAGATACCAGGGGGTACGGCGGCAAGGAGTTCCGTTTCGATTTCATGGAAGAATATGCCTGGAAAAGTGAACCATATGTGTTCCCGGCCGGAACTAAATTCAAATGGTCGTTCACCATCAAGTACCAGAAAAGCGAGTAGTACAACAGGGTTTACGGGAATAGGCAGCAGTGTATAAGCTGCTGCTTTCCCGATTCTATCATGATGGCGTAAAGATAACCAGTAGTTTGATAATAATATTCCGTAGAAAACAAGATAAAGTTCAGTAATGCAGGAAATCATATGAGAAGACAGATTCTAATGACAATTGCCGGGTTATCCGTCATTTGGGCGAATTCCGCTGCAGGAGGCGAACCGCTTTCAATTCCGGATGAAACGCCGTATCAGAAAACAATATTCCCGGCGGCGCAATGTCAGCCGGGACTGATATTCCCCGGCATTCCCGCCGGCTGGGAGCAAATCCCGCTGAACGGCACCTGGAAGTTAAAATTTGTCAAGACATTGGAATCAGACACCGACGCATTTGACGACGATGGTATCAAAGGACAGTATTTCAGCAGGGAATACAATGATTCCGCTTGGAAGGATAAAAAAGTTCCTGAAGGCTGGTACGGCAGTGATTTTGTCCTGGGCAGGATCGGCTGGTACCGGCGCGGTTTTGATTTGACATCTGAACAAGTTGCAGCGGGGAAAAGGGTAATCCTGGATTTCCGACGGATAGCGGACAAGGCGGATGTCTGGGTGAACGGTCAGAAAGTTGGAAACAGCCAGTCCGGCCGTTTCAACAGCGTTCAGTTTGACATAACTCCGTTTGTGGTTAAAGGGGCCAATACTCTGGCGGTCAGAGTATACGACTTTGTCGGACATAAAAGTTATCAAAGGCGGCATATTGGCGGAATGTACGAGCCGGTACGCCTGCTCGTGACTCCTTCGGATGTTTATTCCTGCGGAATGATGGTCACAACAAGGTTTAATGATAAAGCTGTTTCGGCGAAGGCAAAAATCACCAACACAAGCGGAAAAGAGCTTGAGAAAACATTCACCGCTGAAATCGCAAACTGGAAAGACGGCAAAATTGCCGCTACTCAAAAAATCCAGACTAAATTGAATCCCGGTGAAAACTGGATAGATATTGCTCCGTTAAAAATCGACAATCCGGTTGAGTGGAGCCCGGAAAACCCGCATCTTTACACTTTAACCTTGAAAGACGAGAATAATAAAAATATCGGCGTTGAGCGTTTCGGTTTCAGGGAATTCAAGGCCGAAGGCGAGTGGCTGCTTCTTAACGGAAAAAAGTTTAAACCGAGACTGTACACTTTTGACATGTGGTCGATTCCGGCTGGAGTGATTAATCAGGACAGCATGATGGAAAAACTTATACGTCTGGCCAAATCGGTGAATGTGAATATGCTCAGGCCGCATTCCGGAAACGGAGTGCTTCCGGAAACATTTTTCATCCTTTGCGACGAAGTCGGAATGCCCGTGTATATAGACTGGTCCGGAACTGATTATGTTGAGGGCTTATGGAAGCCGGGAATCGACAAATCTCCGGAGGCATGGAAAACTCTGGAGGCTTTTATAAAAGATTATTATTCGCATCCTAGCTACTGCATGTTGTCATTTTCGAATGAGCTATATTTTTATCACGACAGCGACAGTAAAAAACTTGATTTTCTTTACGGCAAAACCAAAAATCTTGACATTCAAAACCGTCCGGTATGCACATCCACAGGACGGCACACGCTTGAGTCTATCAGTTCGGGCGTGGTGAAAGAAAGAACCGACGTGCTGGACGATCACCAGTACCGTGGCTGTTATTGCTCATCATGGCAGGAAAATATTGCGCATATTGATAACTATGCCAAAGCCGCTGCTAAATTTTATAAGACACCCAAACCAAAAATTGACGCGGAATACGGTATGCCCGGTAATATGATGCGCTACCGTCCGGTGACTAAAGAATTGTGGAAATCCTTTGAAATGGACAA
>CAIMFA010000925.1 GCA_903840185.1 uncultured Lentisphaeria bacterium
ATTCGTTCTTCAAGTTCTCTTTTAACCTTTTTTCCAGGCATCATCATTCGAACTCAATTTCCACACGCCAAATCTTTACTCAGTAGAACCTCCGTCCTGCCCCCCCGCAAACGGGAACAGGACGAACAGCAGGAGATTCGTTATTTTTATAGAAAATTCATTTGAGCTTCATAATCCCAAACAGCGCGGGTTCGTTTGCGCTTGCGCCGACAATAGGCGACCATGTGCTGTATTCGGCATTAGGTTTCTCATTGCGGGAAAAATTCACCCGCCATAACGGCGATTGAGAGTTTTTCATCACATTGAGCGGAATCCGGATTTCACCCGACCAGAATGTTTCGTCTCTATGCGTCTTGTATTTCCAGTCGGCGTTCCATTCAATGTCTCCGACATTCTTGTCATCTGTTCTGCAATCGAATTGCGCTCCTACCGTATTTACTATAAAGGTGTAATACACATACTTGTTTTCCGAACCTTTAACGCCCGGGGCCAATCGCAATTCGTAAGAATCATCTAACCAAAGCGCAGAATCACGGTCGGTGAGCTGAGCCATCAATTTATCCATATTGTTTTCATAACATTTAAAACCGATAAAGAGCGCATTGGCGGTCCGGAAGATATATGTTTCCGTAGCTTGCGTCGGAACTGATTTCTTGCCGAGGAGCGTAAAGCCGTTGACCGCCGCAGCTTTTTTCCATATAGAATCGTCAAGTTTCCCGTCCAGCACAGGTTCAGTTTCAAGCAGGAGAGGAGTGACTGCCCGCAAGTCCGCCTCGTTCGCCATGGACGATACCGGAATATCGGTTGCCGCAAATTTGTTCCAGGCCAGGCGCTTTTCTGTTTTTACTTCTTTGACCCATTTGCCGTTTACCCCGGCTTTATTCATCATCTGTTTTGTCGCCTCGTCATTGCCGAATGCAGCGCCGTGACTCGCGCCAAAACGGGAATCATAGCGATCAAGGAAACGCAGAAAATCCCAAGTAATCTGTTGTATGTCAAACGGATCGCTACCCCGGATTACCACGGCATTGCCTTCGATTGTCACGCCCCGCCGTTCGCCTTTAGACAGACGTACTATCCGAATCACCGGTGCTTCCTTCGTCGGCACGGTAACAATTGACAGTGATTTTGCGAGACGTACCTGCATGAAATCCTGAATCATCAGACCCGCAGCGGACTCGCGCTCCGCCGGCTGGTCAGGAATAATGATCGCCGCCTTGTCAAATGGGAACTTTGACAAAGACTGAAACGGCGACCTGATTAGAGAGGACACGGTCTCAACGAGCAGTTCGTTTGTTCCATTGGCCAATTGTATCCTGCCGTCCGCCGCGACCGGTTTGCCGTTGCATATTACTTTTCCCGATTCGAATCCGGGATCGGGTGCTACGACAACGAACGCTTCAATCGGGCCATCCATATTCAGACAGAGCCGGTAGCTGCGGCGCACAGGTTCAAGTTCTGTAACACATTGTCCGGAGCCAAAAGGCTTGCTGCTCGTTCGGAGCGCGACAGGGAATGAAACGATCTTATTTTCCATAGGCGTTACGCTCAATGAGAAAGAAGTCCCTTTGTCGTCAAATTTGAATTTAAGTTCGCCGCCGCGATATTCCGCGGGAAAGACAACGCCTTTTTCTCCAAGGTATTCCGGAATCAGGTGTTCTTCTGTTTCAACTGTATCGCCGGAGCGATTTGACAAAACAAGAGCGGAGCCAAGATTTGCCCCATAACGGACGCGCTCAAGCGCTGTGCTCCCTATGCAGGCAGACACTGGCTCAAAACCTCGGCTCATAACTTCGAGCAGGGTTGGAAGTTCCTTGCCGAAAATCTCATAGAACTGACACCAACTGACACTGGGAATGGAGCCGGTTTGATAGTGGTAGATCAGAAAATCGCGAAGGAAGTCGTCTATGACCGCCCGGCATTGTTCTGCAGTCAGCGTTTCCCACGGGACAGTATTCCCAATTTGGAGACCGCCATATTGATTGAAATAAACAGGCTTATGGCCGCCGAAAAGCCGACAATGGCGAGAGGCCTGATACATCATATTGTTCTGCATTTTTGTACTAGCGCGCACCTCCAGAAGAAACGCGTCCGGCGCGAAATGGCTTAGCATGCTGACACCCCGTTCCAAGTCGTTGGCAATCAGCCCGACAGGCCAGTCGCCCTTACGCAGCGTATGTATGAAATCCACCTCATGCCGGAATCCGAGCCCTTCGGAAATGAATTTTCCTTTTTCATCGTAACTCCAGCCCGGCAGATGATAATCCAGTTTGCCACGGTATCCGTCTATGATATTCGGGAAGTAGTTATCATGGGCGAATGCG
>CAIMFA010000926.1 GCA_903840185.1 uncultured Lentisphaeria bacterium
ATATTTTAATGAATTATCCAGCTTAGGCGGAAAATGGATTTGAAAATATTTGAAATCAGTTTATTTTTGAATTATCTAATTCATTTTTTGGAGTTAGTTAAGGGTGCGCTGAATGGGAATTCAGCAGCATTTATGTAACAAATCCAACCAACAAGGAGAAAGAAATGAAAGGCGAAGGCGTAAAGAAAGACGTAAAAAAGGCCCCGACAAAGACACTGAAAGAAAAAAGAGAAGCCAAAAAAGCTAAAAAGAAATAAGCTGAATTATATGCCTCCCTTTCGCGAGAGGCAGTAAAAAGAGACGCAAGTCTCTTTTTTTTTGCCCGGATTTGAATATCCCATATCCAAAATAACAGCCAAATTTCAATATCCAATATCCAGCACGGAATATCCAATGTCCAAGTTTTAACAGCCGGAAACCTAAAACCTAAAACCTAATTTCAATATCCAATAACCAGTCTTGCTTTTGGCTATTGGTCTTTCCACAATCCCTTTTGTCTTTCCCTGGTCAGTTGGATATTCCTTGTTGGATATTGGATATTCGCTTTAAATAATCTTTTGTCTTTCCCTGGCCAGTTGGATATTCCTTGTTGGATATTGGATATTCGTTTTTCATCCAGTAAAGACCATACAAAAAAGCCGCACAGGCTATTATACCGGTGCGGCTCTCTTTTTAGAAAATAAATCAGGCCGGATCCACGATGGCGAACATCAGAGTAATGGCGAATACTGTCCTGCCGCCGACCTTGATGCTGCCGGTGCCCTTGCCGAAACGGGACTGACCTGGCGGAATATCGAGTTCGCAAACCATCTGGTCTCCCGGAAAAATCGGATGGAACGCTTCAGCCCGGTCAATAGACATGAAATATCCAAGTTTACCTTTATTTTCCGGACGGGAAAGCACACAGGCGCAACCGGCCTGGGCGATGATCTCGCATTGCAAAGATTCAGGCATTACCGCATAATCAGGGGTATAGCCGCAGTAAATTTCCTCATTGGCCGTAGTGTTCTTGACCGCGACAATATGATCACCCTCAATTTTAACGATATTGTCAATCAGCAGAAACGGATAACGGTGAGGAACGATTGACATTATCTCATTAATATCTTTGGCGGTATTGGCCGATTTATCGTATTCATTGAAAAGCTGAGGCATGGAGTCAGGATATTGCCTGGGACGCACGCCTAACGTGATTTTCGCCTGGCAGGTAAGGCCGGCATTATTGCTGGTGCTGGCGGTGATTACAGCTTCGGTATCAGTTACGGAATCGACTTCGACGTCAATTCTCAAACGGTCACCGGGAAGATTAGGTTTGCGGAATTTTACCCGTTCAACCACCTTCATATAAACATCATTTTCACCGGATGGATCCAGTTTTTTCTGTACTGCGATCTGAGCCAGCTGTTTCATGGCTTCAACCTGAAGCACTCCCGGCATAATCGGATGATTCGGGAAATGCCCCTGAAAATACAATTCGTTCATACTTATATTCTTTACTCCGACATATTTTGTTTCGCTTTCGGCAGTGGCCCGGTCAAGCATCAGCATCGGATAGCGATAGGGTAGAATTTCCTTTATTTCTTTCAGTCCCAGAATTTTACCGATCATTTTTTCCTCTCCATAATTATGTTATCAATTAATAAATTTTTCTTTATTATTTATGAAACTGCCTGCTTAAGCATTTCCAGAGCAAGTTTGACATTCATCGGATGACCCGGCTTAATTGCAATAATATTGGCTTTCACCCGGTGTCCGCAAAGGAAAATATCTCCGACAATATCCAGAATTTTATGCCGGACAATTTCGTCACGAAAACGGAGCGATTCCTTACAGATAATTGCGCCGTCATGCAGGATGGCGGCGTTGTCCAGACTGCCGCCCTTGACCAGTCCCATCGCCAGCAGCTGCTCCAGATCACGGAACTGCACGAAAGTTCTGGCGGAGGCGATCTGCGAGGCATACGATTCCTGATCTATCTGCAGCGAAAAATACTGTGGATCGACCGGACAGCCTTTAAATGACGCCAGACAGCTTATCTTCAGCGTATCCGACGGTGCAAGCACCATCTTCGTTTCGCCTTCTTCCAGAAAAATGGTCTGTTTAGCAGTCCAGTACAGAACAGGAGCGTCCTGTTCGACGCTCCCCGCCTGAAGTATCATTTCCAGATACGGCAATGCGCTGCCGTCGGCGATCGGCGGCTCCTGGCCGTCCATCTCGACCACGGCATTGTCAATCATGCAGACATGAAGCGCTGACATGATATGCTCGATGGTGTAGACCACCGCCTTGCCGGAGGCAATTGTTGTTCCCCGGCGCACGTCAACAACGTTTGACGCAAGCGCTTTGACTTCGGGACGCTCCGGCAGATCAACGCGCCGGAAAGTTATGCCGTGATCAGGCGCGGCAGGCAGTATCCGTAAAGTAGCCCTGGCGCCGGTATGCAATGCGATCCCCGAAAGAAAAGCTGTATCTTTTAACGTTCTTTGTTTTTCCATATGCCTATGCTGATGTATAGTGTTACAAAATTTAAAAAGCCTAATATAACGCAAAAAACTGAAAATAAAATTTATTATTAAAATTCGAGCCGAAAAAATATGAAAAAAGGATTAAAGACCGTTGTAATTACCGGGCCGACCGCCACCGGCAAAACCGCGCTGGCAGTAAAGCTGGCGTCAAAGTCCGGCGGCGAGATTATCAGCGTCGATTCCCGGCAGGTTTACCGCGGGATGGACATCGGCACCGGCAAAGACCTCGAAGAATATGCGCATGACAGCAAACCGGTGCCTTATCACCTTATTGACATGGTAAATCCGGAAGCCGAATATAATCTAATGGAATTCTGCCGCGACGCCTGGACGGCAATCAGGGACATCGCGGACAGAAATAAACTGCCGGTACTGTGCGGCGGGACTCCGATGTATCTGAATGCCATACTGTCGGAATACGAACTGCCCGGCGGGCCGCCTGATTCCGCCCTGCGCAAAAGCCTGGAAGAAAAAACGCTGGAGGAATTGCTGGAAATATTGAAGAAAAACGATGAAAAAGCTTATAACGAATTCAAAGACCGTGACAACCGGTACCGTCTGCTGCGCGCCATCGAGAAGGCGGCAGTTATTACTAATGCCCTGGATGAAAGCAGTTTCCGTGAACTGGATCCGCTGGTCATCGGCGTTTATTTCCCGCGGCAGGAAGTACACCGCCGCATCGAAGAGCGTCTGGACCGCCGCCTGAAGAACGGCATGATCGAGGAAGTGGAGCAACTGCATCAGCGCGGGGTTTCATGGGAAAGACTGGAATTTTTCGGCCTCGAATACCGTTTTATCGCATTGCATCTGCAAGGCATACTGGATTATGAGACAATGCGGAATCAACTTCTGTACCGTATACGCCAGTTCGCCAAACGCCAGGATATATGGTTCAGGAAACTGGAACGCGAAGGCCGCACCATCTACTGGATTGATCAGCAGAAAGGCCCGGATCCGTTCAAACTGGTTGAAGATTTTCTCGCTGAACGCCCCCTGCCCCGACCGGAAATATCTCTGAAAGACATTTTCTACGGCCCGAAAACCTCATAGCAGTTTTATACCGCGTCAACTGCGACAGGCACCAACGGCATGGTAAATTTAAAAGTGCTGCCCTTGCCGGGCTGACTTTCAACCCATATTCTACCACCATGCTTTTTAACAAACTCATCACATAACAGCAATCCAAG
Source organism: uncultured Lentisphaeria bacterium (assembly GCA_903840185.1). Lineage (GTDB taxonomy): Bacteria > Verrucomicrobiota > Lentisphaeria > Victivallales > Victivallaceae > CAIPAT01. Next base: position 3,713 of record CAIMFA010000926.1, read on the forward strand.
GCCGGTTCCGCGTTCGTTTTCCGTGCCGCGGGCGGAAGTATGGGTTCCCAGGTTGAATAGTTTTTGAATGGTTTCTTCTGTCATGCCCATACCATTGTCGGAAACAGCTACTTCAACTTGACCGCCATCTGCAACCGCCCGCAACTCTATCTGACCTCCCCTGTAGGAGAATTTAATCGCATTGGTGATTAAATTGCGCAATATGATTCGAAGCATTTCCTTGTCGGCGGCCACCTTGAATTTTTCCGGAATAACTACTTTCAACTTTATATCTTTCCGCATGGCAATTTCATATATTTCATCCAGTTCTTCATTTGCCAGTTCATTCAAAACCAGCGGACAAGGATTGAAAAGCATATTGCCGCGTTGTGCATTAGCCCATTGCAGCAGGCTCATAAGCATATTGAAGGCGCTGGCGGCGGAGCTGTTAATCATCCGGACTTCCTCTTCAATTGTTTTGATATTACCGGTATTAATATCGTCTTTCAGCAAATCGCCGAATCCCATAATATTGTGGAACATATTTTTCAGGTCATGTCCGATGATGGAAAAAACTCTATCTTTTGCGTCATTCAGCTCCTGGAGTTTCTCTGTAATTTTATTGCGTTCGGTTAGATCAAAGAAAAAACCGATGGCTACCTTTTTGTTATCAATTGTCACAATCTGCCCGCTGATCAGCACCGGGATGATTTTGCCGCTCTTATGCAGAATATCAGCTTCAATCCCTGAATAACGGCCTTTTCTAATACAGTCTGAAAAAAGTACGTCACCATTCTTTTCCATGTCTTTGGGATGAAGTTCAGATTGAGACAAGCCGATCAGCTCCTGTCGAGTACGGCCCATCAATTCCTCGGCGGCGGAATTGCAATCCACAATTATCCTGCTATCGACATCAGCCAGAAAAACTGCATTTCCAGCATTCTCAAACACAGTTTTAAATTTAATCTCTGACTTTTGCAGTTCCTCTTCAATCAATTTGCGTTCGGTGATATCGGAAATAATATGCACTGCTCCGGTAAAATTGCCTTGCGCATCAAACATGGGGTCCACTGAAACGGCGAAATAACGTCCGCCCATGAACAGTTCAATGGATTCACGGATTCCGCTCAGGCTAGCGCGAACAAATTGACAGCCTTCGACAGGGGTTGAGGTGCCGTGCACAATTTCGTAACAATGCCGTCCGATAATTTCTTCGGATGCTTTTCCGAACATCTTTTCCATCGCGGCATTGCATTTTAATATTCTGCCGTCTTCAGCCAGCAGCGTTACTGCATCACTTACATTATCAAAAGTTGACTGCCACTCCCGCGCCGCCTCTGCCAGCGACTGATTGGCAGCGCCAAGTTGCGCAGTGCGCTCCAATACCTGTTCCTCAAGCTGCTCACGATGGCGTTGTAATTCTTTCTCCATACTGACACGGGCGCTGATATCGCGAACAGTAGCCTGCAACACCACCCGGCCGTGATATTCAATGCGGCTCAGCAGCACTTCAGCATTAAACGGAGTACCATCGCCGCGAATGTGAAGCCATTTAAAAAAATTGGTTCCGTCACGATAGGCCTTTTCTATGTGCTCTCCGGCTGCCGTCATCGAATCCCGGCCGTCAGGCTGCTCTGCCGGAGACAGTTCGCCAGGGTGCTTTTTAATAAACTGTTCTTTAGAAGAAAAGCCGTAAAGGTCCAGTGTTGCTTTATTACAGTCAAAAAAACAGGCGTGGTCCAACATCATAAGCGCATCCCGTGAAGACTCAAAGAGTGTGCGGTATTCACCCTCCGACTTCTGCAATTTCTCCTCCATCCGCCTGGTCGAAGTAACATCGCGGCCGATAAACGATTCTCCGGTTATTTTTCCATTGCTGTTTATGACAGGGGAAATCGACAACGACAGATTTACACTCCCGCCGTCTTTTCTCCGGCAAATGGTTTCATAATACTCAACCTTCTCTCCTTTTTTGATTTTTTCAAAAAAAGTATTCACTTCATTCTGATTATCCGGTGGAATCAGCAAATCTATAGACTTGCCGAATACCTCAGACTCATTATATCCGAAACTCAACTCCGCCCCTTTGTTCCAGCTGGTGATAATTCCATCCAGCGTCATTGCGAAAATCACGTCATTGGAATTTTCAACCACAGCGGCAAGCTGGCGGACTTTCTCTTCAGAATGTTTTCGCTCCTCATTCAGTTCAAAATAAAATCTGCTGCGCTGGCGCCACCACCAGAAGCGGACTCCGGCAGCCGCACCGAGAATCAGGAAAAACATACCGGTTCCCGCAATCCAGGCCTGTTCGTGCAAAGGCGCGTAAATTTCTTTATTATCAATCTTGGTAATCATGATCCATGACGTATCAGGTATCTTTCTGGCAACTGCCAGCACCGGTACTCCGCGGTAGTCCACCCCGTTAATAATGCCCTCCGCACCATTTACCGCTTTTACCGCTACAACATTGTCATCTTTAAGCGGAATCCGCAATTGCAGCGCCGAATCTTTGCGGTGGCGCAACTCATTCAAGAATAAAACACTATCGCCATCGCGGCGAACTAACAGTGTTTCCGCGGTAAGGCTCGGCGTCGGCCATGTATTAATACGCTGATACAATCCGTTTTGCGGAATCATCCGCAAAAAAAGAATTCCAACTAAAGATTCATGAGATTCCGGCAGAATCAGCGGAATGATTATGTCAAAATGAGGAAAATGGTAATTAGGAGCAGTGTGCAAATCGGAAAAAGACAGCATTCGGTCAATCAATGCCTGCGCGATCAAGCCTTTCGCATGTGCACCGATCACGCCGGCGTTTTTGCTGGCTGCAATCTGCCTGCCATGTGCATCGAACAGATAGACCTCGGCAAAAAGTCCGCGAGTCTGGAGAGATTTCATCCAGGTCTGGATTTCCTGTGCTCTTTCCGGATTATCCGGATTTGCGAAAAAGGTTTTCACCATGCGGGCGAACATGGGATTACTGTAGATGGATTCAATATGATTCAGCCGTTCATTGCGCCACCGCACAATCTGGCCGACTCTCAAGTCCGCAATAGCCGTCAGTTTTTCCTGCTCACTTTTGACGATGTAACTTCTTTGAACCAGGAAATAACCGATGCCGGCAAATATAATTATTATCAGCAGCAGCACAAAAACCGCGAACAGTTTAAATGGCGAAGGCACTGCGGGCATTTTTGCTTTAATCATAATCCCCCTCATCCACCAGGAAAAGTATTTTCTTGAAAACCTCAATGTAATTGTTTTTAAGAAAATTATTATCAACGATTAATCAGGTTCGCACAATATCCTCATCAATCTCTAACAATAAATTATAGCTGGTCAATATATATTACAAGACAAGCAAAATATTATTATATCAGTTACTGCAGCTCTTCCGTAATTTTCCTGTGTTCGGAGACGTCAAGTAAAAAACCGACGGCTACCTTCCGGTTGTCAATTGTAACAACCTGTCCGCTAATCAGTACCGGTATGACTCTGCCGCTCTTATGGAGAACTTCTGCTTCAATTCCGGAATAACATATTTTTTCGACGGTATTGAAAAATTGCGTTTTAACCTTCCCTGAGTCTCCATTATGAAGCTCAAATTGAGGCAGCCCGATTAGCTCCATCCTGGTACGGCCGGTCAAGCTTTCGGCTACGGAATTACAATCCATAATCACCCCGGTCTCCGCATCCACCAGAAAAATTGCGGTTCCTGCATTTTCAAACACCGTTTTGAACTTAATCTCCGACTTCAAAAGTTGTTCCTCAGTCTGCTTGCGTTCGGTAATGTCCGCAATAATATGCACGGCGCCGGTAAATCTGCCTTGCGAATCAAGCAGTGGATCCACCAGCACTGCGAAATAACGTCCGCCGATAGCAAGTTCCAGGGTTTCCCGATGCAGGCTCCGGCGGGCGCGAGTGAATGGACAATCTTCAACGGATTCTGATGTTCCATGCACAATTTCGTAACAATACCGTCCGGTAATTTCTGCTGATGTTTTACCGAACATCCGGCTCATGGCAGCATTGTATTTCAGTATTCTGCCATCCTCAGACAGAAGAGCTACGGCGTCACTTATATTATCAAAAGTAACCTGCCATTCCTGCGCCGCCTTTGCCACCGCTGCCTCTGTCTGCTTGTGTCCGGCAATCTCCTCGCGCAGCGCCTGATTGGCGTCGATAAGTTGAGCAGTACGTTCCTTAACTTGTTCTTCAAGCTGCTCACGATGCTGCCGCAATTCATTCTCCATACTAACGCGCCCGGTAATATCACGGACAGTCCCCTGCAATACCGTATTGCCTTGATATTCCAGACGGCTCAGCAATACTTCAGCATGAAATGGAGTGCCATCCCGGCGAGCATGAAGCCATTCAAAGAAATCCGTCCCGTTACGGTAAGCCTTTTCGATGTGTTTCCGGGCTGCCGATATCGAATCCTGTCCATCCGGCTGCTCTGCCGCGGACAGGTCACTCGGGTGCTTTGTAATAAACTGTTCTTTAGCAGCAAAATCAAAAAGCTCCAGCGTTGCTTTATTGCAATCGAGAAATCCGCTTCGATCCAGCATCATAAGCGCGTCACGCGAAGACTCAAAGAGCATGCGGTATTCATCCTCCGACTTCCGCAATTTTTCTTCCATCCGCCTCGTTAAGGTAACATCGCGGCCGATGAACGATACCCCTACGGTTTTTCCATAGCTGTCCATGACAGGGGAAATTGACAACGATAGATTTATATTTTCACCGTCCTTGCGGCGATATACAGTTTCATAATATTCAATTCTTTCCCCCTCTTTGATTTTATCGAGAAAGTCCACTGCGTCTTTCCGATTATCCGTCGGAATCAGCAAAACGATTGATTTTCCAAAAACCTCAGACTCCCTATATCCGAAACTCGACTCCGCGCCTTTGTTCCAGCTGGTGATAATGCCATCCAGCGTCATTGCAAAAATCGCATCATTGGAATTTTCAACCAAAGAGGCAAGCTGCCGGACTTTTTCCTCTGAATATTTACGTTCTTCATACAGCTCAAGGTAAAACCCGGTGCGCTGGCGCCACCACCAGAAACGGATTCCGGCTGCCGCACTGATAATCAGAAAGAACATTCCGGTCCCGGCAATCCATGCCTGCTCGCGCAACGGGGCGTAAATCTCTTTCTTATCAACCTTGGCAATCATAATCCATGGAGTATCCTGAATTTTTCTGGCGACCGCCAGCACCGGCACTCCCCGATAATCCACCCCGTTAATAATGCCTTCCGCACCATTCACGGCTTTTACCTCAATAATCCCGTCATCTTTAAGCGGAATCCGGAATTTCAGCGCCGTGTCTTTGCGAAAACGCAAATCACTCAAAAATAAAACACTGTCTTCATCGCGGCGGATTAAAAATGTTTCCGCGGTAAGGCTCAATGTCGGCCAGGACTGAATACGCTCAGTCAAACCTGAACGCGGATTCATCCGCATGAACAAAATTCCGGTTACAGTTTCAGGGGTTTCCGGAAGAATCAATGGAATGACGATATCAAAATGGGCAAAATTGGCGTTAGGAACAGAATGGAGATCGGAAAATACCGGCTTATGATTGGCAGTAAGCGCCTCTGCAATCAGACCTTTCGCATGCGCTCCAAGCTCGCCGGCATTTTTGCTGGATAGAATCTTTTTGCCTTTTGCGTCAAATAAGTATGTTTCAGCAAAAAGTCCGCTGGCCTGGAGAGATTTCAGCCAGATCTCGATGTCCTGTCTTTTCTCCGCATTGTCCGGATTCTCGAAAAAAGCTTTTACCATGCGGGCGAACAGCGGATTATTGTAAATGTATTCGATGTGATTTAAACGTTCATTGCGCCACCATTCGATCTGAGCGACTCTGAAATCTGCGATCGCGGCAAGTTTATGCTGCTCGTTTTGAACGATGTAATTCTTTTGAATAAGAAAATAAACTACTCCGGCAAATATGATAATTACAAGCAGCATTATAAAGACTGCGAACAGCTTAAATGGAGAAGGCACAGCAGACTTTGTAGATTTAATCATAATCCCCATCCTCTTACCGGTAAAGTTTTAAATATCGATCCGGTTTGAACAAGCGCGCTCTTAAATCTTCGTATATAGTAAATTATAACTATCTAAAAATTATATTCAAGACAATCAGCACATTTTATCTCTATAATTTGTCAAAATCGATAATTCTTATCTAAAGCAATGTGGCC
>CAIMFA010000927.1 GCA_903840185.1 uncultured Lentisphaeria bacterium
GGTCAATGTAACGCTCCAGATTTTCCTCGTCGATAATCAGACAAGGAATATGGTTTTGCACCAGTATCTTATGCGCCGCTTCCATCCCGGCCAGTTGTTTGATAATATCATTGGACGGCGATTTGCTGGCGTTGCGCTGCGACTCCCGGCAATTCAGGATAGCTGCTTTTGCTACAGGAACCGCCCCCCCCAGATACCTGGTTACGCCGGTGATAAACTCGTTCATATCGGCGAAATATTGCATAATGATATCATCGGAATTCCAGTCCAGGTCCCAGCGATCGGCCAGAATTGACTTGCCGCCGTGAGTCTGGATGACGGCATTCTGATAGAGCAGAGTGTTATATGGTTTCAACCCCCATGAAGACCACCAGTTGATCATCCGGGTGGTCATGATCTCATAACTTTTGTTGACGGTCGCCAGATACTTTGCGTTAAAACTTACATTCAGACCGCAAGGTTCGTTTTTTTCAACAACATCCATGGTGATGAAATCGGTCAGTTTCGGTCCGGATTCCGGATTGCGGACTGTATAGGAATAGTTCACGACAAAAGTGAAATCTTTGTTAAATGTTTTGCGCAGCGCATCCATTTTCTGCTCGAAACTGGCTTGTTCACCGCGTTTCCAGAGGATATAATCACCCCAGTTCGGGTCATGCTCATCATTCTCCGGCATGATCAGGCCGGTTTCAGCTTTGAATGCCTCCTGACACCATTGGCAGCCGCAGAAAGAAAAAGAACGCCCGAAGTCGAAAAAGATGCCGGAAACCGGATAGTTCTCCGCAATTTCTCTGACTTGCGGCAGGACGATTTTATCAACGTACGGACTTTGCAGGCACATGCTGGTGCAGTTTGTAACATGATCAAACCCCAGATCCTGTTTTTTATCATAGTATACCGCCCAGTCCGGATGAAGTTTGGCCTGTGCCGCATCCGGAATCAGACTGTAGTAGGCGATAGCGGTGATGCCGCGTGCAACCAGAGCTTCGCTCATTTCCCGGAGCATGTCCACTCTCAGTGCCGGATGCCTGACTCCAATATCCGTGAAGTAATAACTGTTGCCGAAATGGCATTTGGAAAATATCTGCACCATCTCGAATTTTGCCGCAACGAATTTATCCGCGGTGGCTTCGGCATTAAAATTATTGCCCAGTTCCCGCGCTACAGCGGGGACATGAGAATCAATATGAATTCTGCACAACTTCTTTTCAAACCATTTTGTCATTACTTATTTTCCTGAATTTAATAAAATATATAACACGAACTTGACCGGCTTTGCCGGGTTTTGTATTTTTGTCAGGCTCACTGGCCTGATTTGGGACTGCTTATCAGCCTTTTTGTATTTCAGCGGACTGTTTTAGCCTGGTTCAATGACATTTCAAAAAGAAATTGCGGGTAGTAATCTGACTTTTGTTGTGTAATCTATAAAGAGAAGCCAAAGTGTAAATTTCTGTATGACTCAATTAAAATTTACCATACCGCCGCGTAAAAATACATTCTGGCTAGCCTATAACCATGGAACTGAGATTAACCACCCTTTTTCAATTTCTTCTAAGTCTTGTCGCCAAACAGGTATTGATAGGTCAGGTAAGAGTGGGACGGATCCCACTGCATCATACTCTTGTAATCCATGTCCGAGACGTGATAATCCAGAAACAGAATGTTCATAGTTGAGGCTGTGCGTGGAGTAATATTAGAGCCGCCGCCCTGCCATTCCATGGCTGTTCCGTGCGGGAACCATGATCCTCCGTTAGGGTCATTTTGTTTAGTCGACATTCCTCCGACGATCGCAGTTGAGCTTTCTCCAACCAGCATTCGCAGTGATGGATTCTTTATTTTATCTTTTTTCAAGTATGTGGACTGCCAGTCGGTATGGCCCGCATTATCCGGTACGCCTGCCAGGTTCGGCAAATGCGTATTCAGGCCGTACTCCATGATATTTGTGACATCCCACGAAGGACAATTTAAAATCTTGCTGTTTACCGCCCAGGCGCCCCAGTAGGTGGTAGATGACGTCGGAATCAGTTTTACCGCGGCAAGCTTACCGCACCAGTAATACAAATTCCCAAAACCGCCGCTGGCGGCAGCCGGCAATACGCCGTAATCAATTTCATACATGCCCAGGGCCACACCCTGCTGTTTCATATTGTTTTTGCATTGCGTCACTTTAGCCCGTTCCCTTGCTTTGCTCAGCGCAGGCAGCAACATTGCTGCCAGAATTGCGATGATGGCGATCACGACCAGGAGTTCGATGAGCGTAAAATTCTTCGATTTTTTCCATCCATTTAACATTTTCATACCAGTACTCCCTCTGTTTGCTTGTTTTGTTGCTGGGTAATTTGTTTGTTTTGTTTTATTATATTAATTGACTTGTTACTGCTGGATTCTCTGACAATCAGGTGAGTTGGAAATATCACCTGCCACAAACTTTTGCTTCTTTTTTCAATCTTATCAATCATCTCGGTAACCGCCAGACGTGAAATTTCTTTGACGTCCACCTTGACGGAGGAAATTCGCGGACGGGTAAAATGAGCTTCACGCAGATTGCTGAACCCGACGACCGCCACCTGCTCTGGAACAGTGATTTTATTATCGGCCAATATCTGCATCGCGCCCATTGCCACTACATCGGTCACACAGAAAATTGCATCCGGCATTTTACCTTCTGCTATTATTCCCTGCATGGCTTCATGACCGTTGTCATAATGGAATCCAGCATATTTCACCCATGGCGTAATGCCATACCTCTGCATTGCCGCCAGATAACCGCGTTCGCGCAGCCCGGCGTTGATGAAGTTACGATCGCTGTCTATAAAAAGGATTTTCTGCCGACCTTGCCGGATCAGATGCTCGGTGGCGGCAAATGCGCCGGATTCATCGTCAAATTTTATGTAGTCCACTTCCGCCCCGGCAACCGCGCCGTCCAGGAAAATCATACGCATGTCAGGGCAGATCGCTTTAATCTGCTCATAATATTCTCGTTTTAACTCCTCGGAGACCAGCAAGCCGTCCAGCGTAGTGTGCTCGAGAAAACGAATCATTTTACCCTGATCAGCTTTACCATCCGCATCAGTCATGCAAATTAGAAAAAATTCATAATTTTGGCTGGTAATAAGTTTTTCCATCACTTCCACCATATCTGCATAGTAAGAAAGGTTGAGTGTCGGAATCAGTACGCCGATTTTCTTATTTTTCATTTTGGCGTTATCTTTGACGAAAACTCCCTTGCCTTGAACTTTTTCCAGCAATTTTTCGTCAACCAGGAACTGAATGGCTTTTCTGACGGTATCATAACTGACGCTGTAGTTCTGAGCAAGTTTCCTCTCCGAGGTAACTGTATCTCCAGGTTTTAGATCCCCGGTCTCAATAGCTTTCTTTACGTCCGAAGCTATTTTCAGATAAAGCAACTCTGTATTTTGCGCTTTTATCTTTTTATCCATTATCTTTATTTCCGCTATATTATATAAATACAACTGCTATGCAACTGCTATGTTAGCTGTTATTGATTATAACTCCCGGATTTAAAAAAAGCAACGTTGTTACTTAAAAAATCTTACTTTTTTTGAAAAATAAATAAATATCCGGAAAGAATGCTGATTATATATTTTACTTACTGCTATGGATGTGCAATGCTATTATGATACAGCCGGATGTGTCAACCATACAAATTGGAATTTGAATAACGCGCCGGATCGCAGCGTATGCTGAATCCGGACACCAGGATTATATCCCGTCAGCAGTGCCGCCGGATCACCTTAACTCCGTATGGTTCAAATTTTAACCCGGTCAGCCCGACCAGCAAGTCTCCTTCAGGCAGCGATCCCGCCGTAATCTCTCCCTCGCAATGGTTGATCAGAAAAATCAGCTCTCTGTCTGCCGCCACCCGCCGTACTGCCTCAATCTCCTGCGGCAGCTGCGGCCATGGCTTCTGCAATCCGGCAAGTTCCACCAGTTCAGGCAGCAGCCCGGCGCAGACCGGTTCAGACAGATAGGTTCCGACATAGATTACTTTCCCCCTGCCAAGAGATCGTATTGAAATCGCCGGTAGTCCGGCTTGAAAACGGTTGTCCCACGTGGCATAATTTTCCGCCTGGTGCAACCTGAGCACTTCATACCAATGTTCGCTGAGAATTCTTGATTTTGCGGTCTTCAAATAAAGAACACGCTCAGCTTCCGGATTTTGCTTGCCGTATTCTTCCACTGTCGCGCCGACCAGATCGGACAGTGCGCCAGGGAATGATGCAGCGGTAATCTGATTGTCCACTGTCCGGGTACCGCTACGGGCGCCGATCACTAATACGCCGCCATTCCGGACATAATTCTCCAGCAGCGGCACCCATTCCGGCCGGATGATTTCCCAGTGCGGAATTACATACAGTTTAATTCCGCTGAGATCGTCTTCAGGATGCACACATCCAGCTTCAAAGCCATTGCCATACAACCATTTATGCACACACTCAGCAATCTGATCAGGCGACGGCAGACCAAGCGGATAAATTTTATGTGCCGTGGATGTATCGTAATCTCTGACCGCCACTGCGCAATCAATCTTCACAAAAGTGCCATGCAGTTCCGGTCCAAGCAGCCGCAGTTCCGCGCCGATCCGGCAAGTTTCCTGATAACGTCGCCGCGGCACATCGTCGTGATCGAGGATTCCGCACCAGTATTCTTCTGCTCCGAACCGGCAGGTGCGCCACCGGAAATAGAGCAGACTGTCCCCGCCGCGGGCAATGGAGACGTAGGAAAGCTTGCGCATTTCTCCCGGTTCAGGCGTGCCGAGCAGATACGGCGCCTGACCGCCGGGGCCGGACTGGTGTTCAGGGATAATGAAATTGCCTGTCAGGCTGCGGATGGAATCGAGATTGTACGCATGGGAGAAACGCCTGGAAACGGCAGAATGAACGAACATCGGATAAGAATCGTAGCCCAGAATGTCGAGGTCACGACTGAAATCGCCGCGATAATCGATATTCCGCATACAGCCGTTATGAAAAATAAACCAGTCACGGCCGGCTTCACGCAGAATCTCCACCTGATCACGCTGGAACATGGCTGCACTATGGCTGAGAAAACGGGAATAGTCGAGCTGCTGTGACGGATTACAATAGGTCGGCCGGTTGGGGCGCGGCGTCTCGATCTGCCCGAAATCGTCGAAATGAAGCGCCCAGAAAACCGTTCCCCATGCTGTATTCAACCGGTCAATGCTGACATATTTTTGTTGCAGAAAATGGCGGAATTCCTCCTGGCAGGACAGGCAGTGGCATTCGCTGAAATGGCAATTCATTTCGTTATCCGTCTGCCAGCCGATCACGTGCGGATTATCCAGGAAATGAGTCTGCATCGCACTGGAAATTCGCCGGGAAAATTCACGGTACCTGAAATTGCTGCTGCAGCATTGCTGGCGTGAACCATGTTGCAGCGGCCGGCTTTCGCTATCGACGCGCAGCGTGTCGGGATAATGCTGCGTAAGCCAGCGCGGAGCGGCGGCTGTCGGAGTACACATGATCGTCATAATGCCATGCCGCGCGAGTCGTGCGATTGCTTCATCAAAGAAAGCAAAATCAAATTCTCCTTCGCGTGGTTCCATCATATGCCAGGCAAATTCGCCCATGCGAACTACGTTGAATCCGGCTGCCGCCATCCGTCCGGCATCGTTATCCAGGAGCGAACTGTCCCAATGTTCGGGGTAATAGGCGGCGCCAAAATAAAAATTCTTAAACGGTGCCGGACGACGATGAGAAATTGGACGGTAATTCGAAAAAAGCGGTTTATTCATAATTGCTTTCCATTGCGGTTTAAATTTAAATGATATATATTATTATGTCATATAATTATATTTCAACAAGTTAAAATTTTGCTGAAAACATGGATAATAATGCTAATAAATGCAGAGCACTGAAATTGTTTGACAGCTCTTTTGTTGTCGGCAGGACAGTCTTTTCCATCAATCACCGCTACCCGTTGCTGAGACCTTATGGCGTCGACCGGTGGATCATTAATCTGAGCATAAGCGGTCGTGCCAGGATTAACCGCGGACATTACGAATTTAAAGTTAACCGCGGACATCTGCTGCTGTTCCCCCCTGGAGTGATTCATGACTATAGTGCGGTCGACGGCGACGACTGGATACATCTGTGGTGTTATTTTGATCCGCGGCCGGAATGGTTGCGTCTGCTGCAGTGGCCGGAAGCCGCCCTCGGGGTAAGAAAACTTTACAGTGGCGATGAAGACTTCACCGCCAGACTGGAGTCGATTTTCTGCAAAATGCTGAAGTTCTACAATGTCCGGGGCAATCACTATCTGGATTTCTGCGCTAATGCCATGGAGGAACTGCTGCTCTGGGCTGATACGATCAATACAGTATCAAGTTTACAACATAATGATCGTGTTGACCGGTGTCGTGCGTTTATGGTTAGTAACATTCGCCATCCGTTGAAAATAGCTGATTTAGCGGCATACTGTTATATGTCGCCGTCACGCTTCGCCCACTGGTTCAAAGAGGCTGTGGGAGTGGCGCCGATGCGGTATTTGGAGTTACTGCGCCTGGAAAAAGCGCGGGAGCTGTTAAGCTGTACCGGCATGAGTATTGCAGCCGTAGCGGATGCCGCCGGTTATTCAGATCCGCTCTATTTCTCCCGGGTATTTCAGCATCATAATGGTGTTTCCCCCCGCTTTTTCCGGAAACGTCTGGAGCGGACTTAACCCGAGCCGGCAGCAGCTCTAATTACCGTAGTTACTGAACGAAAGTCAGCAACGCCGGACAGGATTCTGAATCCAGATAGCGGCGGTCAGAACTTGAATAGCGAGCCGAGCTTTTTCCCGAGCAGAATAGAGGCGGTGAGCAGGGTGCAGGCCAGGAATGCCATAGCCCATAGTCCGAAAGCGCAGGCGATATATGAACCTTCACCGAGAATCTGCGATAGTTCGAAAATGGCTTTAGTAATCGGATAGAACGCGCTCTTTTGCGCCAGGATCAGGGAGTCGGAGACTTCCAGCATCGAGAAGCTGAAGGCGAACAGCGCGCCGACGACCAGATTGGCCCCGATCAGCGGCACGATTATCCTGCGCAGCGTCATCCACGAACCGGCTCCCAGGTTCCGCGCCGCTTCCTCCAGCGTTTCCGGAGTCTGTTCAAGGCCGGAGGCGACGGCCCGGACAACATACGGCAGCCGCCGCATGGCATAGGCTGCGGCCAGCAGCAGGGTGGGATTGGCTATGGGATCGAAAATCTGATTAAGCCACGGATTTTTAGCGCACATGCTGAGGTAGCCGAACGCCAGAATGATGCCCGGCACTGCCAGCGGCATCATGATCATGACGTCAAACAACTGCCAGCCTTTCGGCCGCCAGCGGACAATCAGCAATGCGGCGGGCAGTCCGATAGCGATACAGACCAGCATGGCCAGCGACGAATATTTCAGGCTGTTGATAATGGACGGAATGACAATTTCATGCGACAGCGCACTTTCGAAATGCATCATAGTGTAGGATCCGGGCAGCACCGAACCGTACCAGTCGAGACCGAAAGCTCCGAAAATCAGCGCCAGATGCGGCAGCACCGCGCAGAATGTAATCAGCGCGAAGATGCCGGAGCATAACCATGCCTGATAATATTTAAGCGTTCTGGTGACGGTTCCGGTAGAGCCCTTCATCATTTGAGCGCTGCCGTTGCTGCCCAGCGCCAGCCGGCTGAAACTGTACAAGCCTGCGGAAAGCAGCAGCATGATAACCACCAGCGCATAGGGCAGGGGATTGGTTTCCAGTTCCGTGATGCCGTTGAAAATCTGTACAGTGGTCACGGCATTGAACCCGAGCATCAGCGGGGTGCCGAGTTCGGTAAAACTCCAGATCAGCACGATGCTGCCGCCTGCGAAAATTCCCGGACGAATCAGCGGCAGCGTTATCTTTAAGAACCGGCGGAGCCGTCCGGCGCCAAGGTTGCGGGCCGCTTCGTCCAGCGACGGATCGACATTGGCCAGCGCGGTGACCAGATTCAGGTACAGGATCGGGTACAGATGCAGTGCCTCGATCAGACAGACAGCATAGAACCGGCCTTCGCCGCCCAGCCAGTCCACCGGCGCAATCGCAAAGCATTTCAGAACGCTGTTCAGTACGCCGTAATGCCCGAATATCTGCTGAAATCCAAGCGCACCCACGAACGGGGGAAGAATCATCGGCAGCATCATCAGCAGATTCACCATGGTCTTGCCGGGGAACTCAAAACGGTCGTAGAGCATCGCCAGCGGCAGCGAAATCAGGAAGACCAGTACTGTAGTAACAATGGCTATTTTAAACGCGTTGAGCAGTCCGGTCTGATAAACCGGCGACAGCAAAGCTTCCATGATGATTGCCGGATTAAGCCCCTGACTGACCACGGTGTAAAGCGGCAGCACCATAAAGATGACGAAAAAGACGGTCAGCACAAAAATTGTCAGTATTCTGAATGGTTTCATTTGCCTGCCCTCGCCAGTTTCGCTGCTTTCAGGTAATTATTCCGGCATAATTCGCTCCAGCGGCGCTGCGTCCGGAGGACGCTGCGGACGGAGTTGCCGGGTTTATCCGGGTTTAAATCATCTTTGGCTTTCGCGATCTCCGCATAGTCAAACGGCAGTTCGTTGAAAGCCTTCATGGCTTCCGGCACCGCCTGCGGACCGCCTGCTCGGATGATGGCCTGCCAGGCCTCCTGCAGTTCCGGCATCGGGTCCAGCGCAACGCATTTGATGAGAATCCGGATCAGACCGAAATAGGGCCCGGTCCAGGCCGGACGGTATTCAAATCCTTTGCAGGTCTGATAGGGATCGGCATTGGCGTCGGCCATGTATCTGGTAAATTCCGGCTGATACATATCTTTCCGGATCGGCATCCGGCGCAGAACGTATTTTTCCGGCCCCCCCGGAGTATCCTTGCGGAAATCCCATACTTTCTGCCCGTCGATAGACAATACGAATTCAATAAAATCCGTGGCGGTCTTCCGGTTAGGCGCTCCCCGCAGCAACTGGATCGGGTCAGCGGATACCGATGTGCCGTTTTCCGGCGTCATGAAGGTCATCCTTTCAGTTCCGCCGCTTTGCACTGCCGCCCATTCAGCCTCGCTTCTGCCGTAGAAATCGATGCAGATGCCGGCTGCGGCGTTACCCCCGGCGACATCATGCGCCACTTTGCTGGCGGAGTCGGTAACATAACGGGTATTGGCGGCAATCCGCTTGATTAAGTTCACCCCGTCAGCCCAGCCGGTTGAAAGGCCGCCTTTGGAATCTTTGCCGGAAGCTTCGCTCATTTGCTGTTGAATCAGCATTTCAAAGCACTTATTGACGGAGCCGGATTTGGTCGGGTCGGCAACCGCGATCTTCTGGAAGAAACGGGGTTCGCCAAGGTCCGCCCATTTTGCCGGAGCCTTTTTATCTGTCATTTCCGCCAGGCGCTGGTTATTCCAGCAAATGCCGAAAGCGGGCAGACAGACGCCGTAATATCTGCCCTGCTTGTCATAGAATATTTCGCCGCTGAAACGGTATGGAATGACTTTCTCATCGAACCATTCGGGATGTTTCTGCTGGATGCCTGCATCAACGGAGTAGCCTTTGGCCGCCTGCCGCTGGTGGTCGTACTGGCCGCCGCCGAAAAACAGGTCAATCCCGATACCGGTATCTGAATCAAGAAATTTTTTGCGGGCTTTCAGAGCGTCCTCCGGCATGCCGCTGCCTGCGACCGCCTTCGGATTGTCAAAGTTCGCCGCCACTATTCCATTCCACTCGCCGTTCGCCGGGTCGGCCTGCCAGACGGTGCGGAAGGCTGCTTCGTAACGGTCATCAATATATTTTACAATATCCGAAGTCCCGCCCGGAGTCCGCCATTCGACGCTGACTTCTCTGCCGTACTTTTCATTGTAGTATTTCCGGAATGCCCGGCTGAATTCATATCGCAGGGATTCGGAATGCGGCGTGATGATCACCACTTTGGCGGCACCGGCCTTGACGGACTGAGTCCTGTCTTCCGCTTTCGGCTGGAGCAGCAGCGGAATGGCGATAAGCGCCGCCAGCGGAAGAAATGCCATAAGCAGTTGACGATACATAAATCATGCCTCCGGCAGCAGAACGATGTTTTCCGGAGCCACCGCGATTTTGACGGAACTGCCTTTCTTACGGCTGGCCGGCCGCAGTTCGCAGAGCGTCAGGAACAGATCGTTAGCAATGACATTCCACAGACTGACTTCACCTAAAAAAGCTCCGGTATGCAATTCGGCTTCAAAGATATTCTCCCCTGACGAAACTGTACTGAAAGTCAGGAATTCCGGACGGATCATGGCGGTGCATTTCAATCCCGGCTGGACCGGCATTGCCGGTTTTACCGCCTTCAGCACGGCAAAAGGGGTTTCGATGAAACAAAAATCTTTTTCAATAGTTTTCACGGTGGCGGGAAAGAAATTGGCATTACCCAGGAATTCAGCGGAAAAACGGCTGTTCGGGGTGCGGTAAAGGTCTTCCGGCAGGCCAAGCTGTTCAATTTGTCCGTTGTGAATGACGGCGATCCGGTCGGCCATGCTCAACGCCTCTTTCCGGTCATGGGTCACATAAACTGCAGTCAGACCGCTGTCTTTGCATATGCGCCACAATTCAAAACGCATCGAATCGCGGAGTTTGGCGTCGAGATTGGAGAGCGGTTCATCGAGCAGAAGCATTTTCGGTTTCACGGCAATTGCCCTTGCCAGCGCCACGCGCTGCTGCTGTCCGCCGGACAGCGAAGCCGGCTTGCGTTCGGCGAGATCTGCCAGCTTGACCATTTCCAGCGCGGTCATGACCCGGTTTTTCTTTATCTCGCCGCGGATGTCTCTGGTTTCCAGTCCGAACGCCACATTTTCAAACACTGTCATGTGCGGCCACAATGCGTAATTCTGAAAGACCATGGCGGCATCGCGTTTTTCCGGTGGCAGAGTGGTGACGTTATGCGAATCGAACAGGATTGAGCCGGAGTCCGGTTTGATGAATCCGGCAATGATGCGCAGCAGCGTGGATTTGCCGCAGCCGCTGGGCCCAAGCAGAAAGAAAAATTCGCCGGGAGTGATTGTCAGGTCAATCGGTTTCAGCACCGGTTGTCCTGGGGTATAAGATTTGCTGATGCCCTGAATCTCAAGTTTTACCATGCAGTCGCCTCATAATTCCGGTTGTTTAAATCAGTTAACCACAGAGACACAAAGAAATCTTTTTTTAATCATTAAATTCAAATCATA